>NZ_CAUVXL010000136.1:0-12882 GCF_963555915.1 Protofrankia sp. Cas4 | reverse complement strand
CAGGAAGTGATGTTTACGACTGGGAAGAGCGCGAAGACCCCCAAGGGCAGCTACGGGGGTCGCAGACCGTCCTGGCAAGCGAGACGTCGAGTGCGGGACGCGTCCTGGAGGGGAAGCGCTTCATGTCCCCCACGCCGTCCATCGAACGACGGCAGATGAACCTTGATCCATCGGGGTCGGCGGCTTTGGTCAACCATGGTCTTTGGACAAGACGTGAACTCGATCATAAGCCTGGAGGTAAACCGCCTTGCTGACAGACAGAAATAGCAGGTCAGAGGCGAGATCAACTTCTTGAGATGAAGATCACTCAGATCTACGAGGGCACGAACCAGATCCAGCGCGTGGTCATGGCCCGTCAGCTCCTCGGCCACTGACCGGAGTTTGTGATCAATATTGGATGATCTTTCGAGGTTTGTGCGGCGTGGACCGGCTTGTTGATCGCACAAACCTCGAAAGATCACCTTCGTGGACCTGGCCGGCGGTGAACCTGGCCGGCGGTGAACCTGGCCGGCTATGAACGTGGCCGCGAGCCCGGTGGCCGCGAGCGACGCGGGGAACGCGGGGAACGCGCGCGAGCCGAGCGCAGGGGGCCGCGACGCTGCAGCGGCTCGATGACCAGCGTGCGCAGCTCGTCCAGCCCGGTGGTGTCAGGATGGCCCGAGTGCAACACTGCGGTGAACAGGTCCCGTGTCTCGCCGGTGGCTACCTTTGCGAACGATTCGCGCACCGCGTCCGGGCCGGCGATTTCCAGGAGCTGGAGCAACTGCTCGGTGACGATCAGTAGACCTTCTGGTTCGGTGAGGTCATCCGGGCTCAGCTCTTCGTCGGAGACGAGGTGGTGCACGGCGATCGGTCCCAGCACGGTGTCGGAACGCAGCCGCCGCAGCAGCGCCCTCCGGTCGGGCTGGGCGGCGGCCAGTACGTCGAGCATCGCGGCGGCCCGGTTGCGGAAGGGGCAGCGGCGTACCGCGTCGAGCAGCTGGTCCAGACCGGTGTCCGCGCCACCGTGGGCGGCCAGCCAGCGGGAGATCTCCTCCTGGCCTGTTTCCGGCGTGTGGTACTGAGCAATCATGCCGAGCAGCTGCGCGGGCGCGGCATCGGACAGCTCGCCGACCAGCGGCATATGGCGTCCTTCGGCGAGCAGCCGAATGCGGACCGCATAGGTGCCCAGCGGGGTGAGCACCACGGTCTCGACAGGCCCAGCGTCGGCGGCGAGCGCGACGCTGAGCCGTTCCCGGGCGTCGGGGGGCAGGACGGTGATGTTCCCGGTCGGGTTCTCCTCGGCGTACACGTCATCCTCGGGGTCGAAGTCGCCCCCGAGTTTGCCCCCGAAGTCGCCCTCGTCGCCGCCGTTGACGTCGTCGCCGAGGTCGGAGCGGAACATCGGATCGACGGGTCCGGTGCTCAACTCCACCCCACCGGCGGCGGCCAGCACGCGCAGTATCCGCCGCAGGTCACCCCCGACGACGGTGCGCCAGATCTCCTGCTGTGACTCGTCTGCGTCGTCGATGGCGAACGCGGCCTGGCAGGACGTCCACATGCTTTCGCCCAGGCGCACGACGGGAACGGGCGCCGGCATGCCGTAGATGGTGTTGAGGAGGTCCGGCGCGATCTCCTCGAAGAGATCATGGAGCATTCCTGGGCGGTGACCGTACAGCCTCGGGCGTACGACCGCGTCGGCAAGCTCGGCGAAGGTGTTGATGGCCATGGTCCACAGGGCAAGGCCGTCGAGCAGCAGGGGCTGGGACTTCGCGATCTGCACCAGCCGGCTTTTCACCACCCGGATCAGCCGGAGCTTCTTGGCCCATTCGACGATAAGGGTGAGCCCGGGCAGGTCCGCGCTGCTCTTGGTACGCCACACCCGCCCGCCCACGATGGGGTCGATCGTGTCGCCGGTGTCGACCAGCGTGACCAGCTCACGGGCGTCAGCGAGTTTGAGTTGGCCGGTCGTGGTCAACGGGCGACCAGCATGGCCAACCCAGTCGGTGAGCGCCCGCAACTGCCGGACGAGACGGTTCTCCTCCGCCATCGCGGCAAGCTCGTTGGTTGGCGGGATCGATACCGGCAGTTGTATACAGGCGCGTTGCGGTAGCTCGCCGGCGCCGCCAAGCTGGCGGGCGATGACGTGCCGGAGCGCCTCCTGGTCATGCTCGACCCGGCCGGCCCGGGCGTCTGAGGTGAAGCGCGTCATGGCGACAGCGTCGGTGGGGTCGACGCCGGATGCGATCGCTCGCATGACCCAGAATTTCGCGATGCTGAAGTTCTGTTCGTCCGACATCGTGTGGCGAAACTCGGCGTCGATGGCGGTGAGCGCGGCCTCGATCTCAGGCAGTGGGTCGCAGGCAGGGTCGTCCAGGTCGGTGGTGCGCAGATAGCGCAGCAGGGTGAGCAGCGTGCCCGCAGCGTCCACGGCGTCGTCCGCAGTGACCGACAGCCTGCGCGGTACCCAGCCCAGCAGGAATTCCCGAGCGAGGTCGACGGTCCAGTACGCCAACCGTCCGTCGACACTGTGGTGGCGGAACTCCAGGGCTGCGGTCAGAATGAACGGATCGGCGGCCACCTGCTGGTGATTCGCCCACGCCGTGCATCGACGAATCAACAGCTCCTTCGCGGCGTCGAACTCGTCCTGCTGCTCTGGTTCGAAGTGTGTACGCATCTCCGCTGGCGCCTTCCCTGCCGATCGCTTCTCGGCCAGGTTAGCGGTCAGGACGAAAGGGGGCGCGACGGGGCAGTTACCGTACCCTTCGCCCTCAGTGCACGACGGGGCCCGCGCGGTGCACGCTGACCGCGTAGCCGCCGCCGTCGTACACATCGCCGTCCCAGGTCGCGTAGCGCTGGTCGAGGGTGAGCCCGGCCGTTGCGCACCACCGGTCGTAGTCGGCCAGCCCGAATGGCGCAGCGGGCAGCGGCAGGTGGTCACGATCCAGGCCGAAGCCGGCGACCAGCAGGCCGCCGGGTACAAGCCGCTGCGCGATCGCGGCGACGACCAGCGCCTCGGTGCCGGGAGCGAGCAGCGGGACGACGTTTCCGGCCGCGACGACGAGGTCGAAGAACTCCGCCAGGTCCGCCAGGGTGTTCATGTCAACCAGGTCGGCCAGCAGCCACGTCACGTCGGGTCCCGCGGCCTGGGCCTCCGTCAGCATGGAGGCGTCGTTGTCGATCCCGGTGCAGGAGTGGCCCTGTTCGGCCAGCCGGATCGCGACCCGGCCGGTCCCGCAGCCTGCGTCCAGGATGCGCGAACCCGGCGGTACCAGCGACGCGCACAGCGTGGCTTCGCCGTGGACGTCCATGCCCGCCGCGGCCAGCCGCGCGAACTGGGCCGCATAACCCGACCCACGGCTGCCATCGGTGATGGCGGCCCATCGACTCGCACCGTGTTTCACGTCCACATCGTCATCATAAGGTCCGATCAATCCGCCTTGGGCCTTCGACCTTGGACCCTCCTTGGGCCTGGTTGCCGGTGCACAGCCGCGCCCTGGCATCCTTCGGGATTACGGCGCTGATCAGCGCGTGCCGGGCCGGGTCCGGGCCGTTGATCGCGGGGAGTTCAGGCGGGGTTCGTGGGGTGGAGGGTGGCGTGGCGGCGGCGCAGCGACACAGGGTGGCCGACAGTGGCCCGAGGACTTCGGCCTCCGGCGATGCGACAGAACCAGGATCGCATCGCCTTTGGCCCGACAGGCGGATTCTGACTGTAGGACGGGCGCTCCTCGCGTTCCTGGTGGTATGGGGCGCGGCAGTGGCGTTCATGATCGCGTGGGGGCCGGAGCCGTCGGCTCGCGCAGCGGTGCAGGCGGCCGCGGTCACGGCGCCGGGACCGTCGGTGGCACTGCGCCCCGGTTCCGGGCGGGCCGGAGTTTCCGTGACAGCGAGCGGGGCGGGGTTCGCCTGCACCACCATGCGGGTCCCCACCGTGGACGTGTCGTGGGACCGAACCCAGGCCGTCGGGACGGCGTCGGTGAACTCCGGCGGCTTCAGCCTCACCTTCCAGGTACCCGCCGGAGCTGTCGCGGGTTCGCACACCGTCACCGCTTCATGTCCGACGGTTTCCGCATCGGCGACGTTCACCGTGGTTGCGCCCACCCCCACGCCGGCACCTACGCCCACGCCGGCACCCTCGTCCCCGCCGGCATCCTCGCCGGCACCCCAACCCACCGCAGGTCCGGCATCCACCGCGGTTGCCGGCACTACAGGGTCGACCGGTATGCCCACAGGTGGCCAGGGTGCACCGGCGACCGCGGGGGCACCGGTCCAGGACGCGGCGGCTCCCGGTACGACCGCGTCGGACGGGGCCTCTTCGGACGGCGGCATCCCGGGACCGGCGGCACCGACCGGGTCCGACGCGCCCGGGGCGGGGTCTGCGGCGGCTCCGGGGTCGACAACGTCCGGCCGGGCCGGCGATGGCGCCGGCACCGGGAGTTCCGATGGCTCCGGCGGTTCGGGCGGGACCGGCCGGGGCGGATCCGGGGCACCGGGCAGCCAGGCGGGCGACACCGGCGGGCAGCTGCGTTCCGGCTACGCCCGGGCGCTACCGACCCCCGGTGAGGTCTTCCGCCGTCCCGCCCGGGTGGGTGTCGCGGCTGGGCTGGCCGTGCTGCTGCTGCCGCTGGTCGGCTTCGCCGCCGAGCTGTTCCACAAGACGGTCCACCACAATCAGGACATCCTGCGGCGCTGGTTCGTCTGGGCATCGCCGTTGCCGGTCCGGGCTGGACAGCTGCCGCGACCGCTGTTGGTTCCCGGTTTCTTCCTGCTTTCCACGGCGCTGGCGGTGCTGGTGGAGCCGGGGGTCGGGATGAACGCCGCGACCGCCGCGCTCGTCGTGGGATTCGGGGTCGCGATCCCGCTCGGTGTGCTGCTCTACAGCAGATCCATCGACAGCTACGAGCGGCGGGTCTGCGGTGGCGCAGGGGGTGGGCTGGAGCTGCTGCCCGGTGCCGCCGTCGTCGCGATCGGCTGCGCCCTGCTGTCCTGGAGCGCTGCGTTCAACCCCGGTTACGTGTACGGGCTGATCGCCGAGTATCGCGCCCGCGGCCGCCGTCGCCTCACCCAGCGGACCGAGGGCCAGGCGGTCCTGCTCGGCACGTTGGTGATGCTGGCGGTCGCCGTGGCGGCGTGGCTGGTACGTGTCCCGGTGAGCTCGGCGTTGGCGCGCCACGGGTCCGGGCCACCGGGGTTCGCCCTCGCGGTCATCGAGAACGTGCTGTGCCAGGTGGTGGCGGGCTCGATTGTGGCCGCCCCGATCGTCCTGCTGCCCATCCATTACATGGACGGCCGCAAGCTGTGGGAGTGGAGCCGGCCGGCCTGGGCTGCGACCTGTGCCGTCGCGCTGACGCTGTTCGCGATCCTGGTGCTCGACCCGTCCGGACTGCTCGGGATGGCCACCGGACAGGTCTGGGCGCGGGCGGTCTGGCTGTTCGGCGGGTTCGCGGTGGCCTCCGTGCTCTTCTGGGCCTTCTTCCAGATCGTGCCCGCACGTCTGCTCGGCCGGCCGGAGGGCACGCCGGGCGATACCAGCGCAGATACCGTACCTCTCACCGTCCGTCACCGCGCTGCGCAGGCTCCATCGCTGCGCAAAGAGCATGATCGCGGGGCCTCTCGACCGGACGGCGCCTGGTAGTTACGGCACCTCGGTAGTTACGGCAGCTTGGTAGTTACGGCAACTTGGTAGGACGGTCCGGAAACGGGTGGGAGGAACTGGCGTGGACGTTGCATTGCGGCAGGCGGCTGAGGCCGCGACGGGATTCATGCCGCCGGGGGAGGGGCTCGCCCTGTACAGCGCCGCGGCGACGGTGCCCGCCGGCGGGCTGATCTGCGAGATCGGTACATACTGCGGCAAGTCAACGCTGTATCTGGCGGCGGCGGCCCGCCAGGTAGCGGCGACGGTCGTCACCGTCGACCATCACCGCGGTTCGGAGGAGAACCAGCCGGGTTGGGAGTATCACGATCGGTCCCTCGTCGATCCCCGCACCGGTCGGCTCGACACGCTGCCCTGGCTGCGCGCCACCCTGGACGCGACCGGGGTGGCGGACGTGGTGACGGTGGTCGTCGGCCGCTCCGAGGCGGTGGGGCGCTGGTGGACGACACCGGTCAGCCTGCTGTTCCTGGACGGTGGGCATACTCGCGCGCAGGCACAGGCCGACTACAGTGCGTGGGCGCGGCATATCCCACCTGGCGGTCTGCTTGCCATCCACGATGTGTTCCCGGACCCGGCGGACGGCGGTCAGGCGCCCTTCGAGGTGTTCCAGCGGGCACTGGTCGAGGGATTCACCGAGCGGTCATGCACAGGATCGCTGCGGGTCCTCGAACGCGCCGTCTGACCCGTGGCCGGGCGCCGGCCGCCACGCGGGCAGGTCGTCGCCGCGGAACGCAGCCTCGGTGACCCCACCGGCGAGGGTGTCGACGGCGAGCAGGACCGCTGCGGCCGTCCATGTGCTCTGCTCCTGGGGCCAGTACACCCTTTCGGCGAACTGCCAGCCCGTCCAGTAACTGCCGTCGACGTGCCGCAGGCGTTGAACGTCGCGGACCAGCGTGGCCGCGGCCCCGCTCTCCCCGACCAGGTGCAGGGCGATCGCCAACTCGCAGGTTTCGGCACCGGTGACCCACGGCTGGTCGGCCACACATCGGGCGCCCAGGCCCTCGACGACGAAGTCGTCCCACCGGCTGCGCAGCCTGGCCCGGCCAGCCGACCCACGCACCGCACCGCCGATCACCGGGTAGTACCAGTCCATGGACCAGCGGCGCTTGTCCGCGAAGCGCTCCGGATGGTTGCCCACGGCATGGCGCAGCGCGCCCGCAGCCGCCTCCCAGCCTGGCGGCGTCTCGCCGACGAGGGCGGCGATACCGAGTCCGCAGCGCAGGCTGTGCAGGGTGCTGGAGCAGCCGGTGAGCAGCGCCTCGGGGTAGGCGGCGCCGCTGGCCGAACGGGCCCACCAGATCTGGCCGCCGGTGGCCTGCAGGGCCACGACGAAGTCGAGTGCCCCACGCACGACCGGCCACATCCGGTGCAGGAATGCGCGGTCGCCGGTGGCGAGCCAGGTGTGCCAGGCAGCGGTCGCCACGTACGCGCACTGGTTGCTGTCGGCGAAGTCGTCCTTGATCTGGCCGGCGACGTAGCTGGTCGCCCACGATCCGTCGGCCCGCTGGGTACGGCGGATCCAGTCCCAGGCGGCGTCCGCGGCGTCTGCACGGCCGGCGATCCGCAGCGCCATGGCACACTCAAGATGATCCCACGGGTCGGTGTGTCCGCCGGGATACCAGGGGATGGCGCCGTCGGGTTCCTGCACGGCGGCGATGGTGTCCGCGGTCTCGGCGATCGCGGCCGGGGCGAGTAACGGTGTGGATTCAGCCGGCCGCACGCGAAACCTCCGGTTTGCGCAGGTACAGGACGACGCTCTTGCCGATCAGCGGGTTGAGGATCCGTTCGGCGACGCGGGTGGGCCAGGGCCGGCGCATCATGTCCCAGACCAGCACCCGGTGGTAGAGCCGGGTAGCGGGATGATCGTCGTTGTGCACCCCCACCAGGCAGCGCAGCCACCAGTACGGAGCGTGCAGGGCATGGGCGGTGTGCTCGTCGACGGGCTCTAGCCCTGCGGCGCGCAGTCGGTCCAGTAGATCATGTTTCCGATAGATGCGGACATGCCCGCCTTCCACGCTGTGGTAGGCCTGGGAAAGGCTCCAGCAGATCTTCTCGGGAAACCAGGCGGGGACGGTGACGGCGGCGAGCCCACCCGGGCGTAGCACGCGGGCAAGCTCCGCCATGGTGGCGACATCGTCCGGGATGTGTTCGAGGACCTCCGCGGCGATGACCCGGTCGAAGGCCGCGTCGGCGAACGGCAGCGCCAGCGCGTCCCCGCGCACGCAGGCGCCCCGGGCTTGCGGTCCTACCGGCTCGTGGGCGGCCATCGCGGCGAGCAGTTGCCGCACGCCGGTGACCTCAGCTGTCGCATGGTCGAGGGCGACCACGTCCGCCCCGCGCCGGAACGCCTCGAAACTGTGCCGGCCCGTGCCGCAGCCCAGATCGAGCAGGCGGCATCCCCCGGTGACCGGGAACCGGTCGAAGTCGACCGTCAACATGGACGTGGGCCGGCCGCCGACGTGTGATCGCGCCTGGACCGGACCGCGTCGATCCGCTCGCAATACCATGCCGCGGTCGCGCTGGCCGCGGCCCGCCAGGAGAACCGGTCCTCCACCCGCTGCCTCCCGGCGGCGCCCATCCGCGCGCGCAGCGCCCGGTTGTCCAGCAGCCGCCCGATCGCGGCGGCCAGTGCCTCGGCGTCCCCGGGCGCGACGAGCTCGGCGGCCTGCCCTGCCGGCCCGACCACTTCCGGGAGCGCGCCGGCCGTGGTCACCACCAGCGGTAGGCCACAGGCCATCGCCTCGACCGCAGGCAGGCTGAAGCCCTCGTACAGCGACGGCACCACGGCGAGCTCCGCCGACCGCAACAGTGTGACCAGGTCGACGTCGGAGAGATTCGACTGGAACGTCACGACGTCGGCGAGGCCGAGCTCCTCGACCTGGCGCGCGGTGGCGCCACCAGGCCGGGCCATCCCGACGCACATCAGATGGGCGGCGCGCTCGACGCGAACCTTCGCGAGCGCCTCCAGCAGCACTCCCAGTCCCTTCAGCGGCACGTCCGCGCTGGTGACGACGACGATGCGACCGGGCGTCGGTGTCGTGGCCGAGGCACCGGCACCGGCACCGGCTGGCCGGAAGACATCCGAGTCGACACCGAGCGGGACGGTGCGGATGAGCTCCGGTACCACCCCCATGTCAGTGATGATCTCCTGCCGGGAGCTCTGGGACGGGACGACGATGCCGTCGAGGCTGCGTGCCACCCGGGCCTGCATCGGGAGGAAGGAGTACCAGCGGCGGATGCCGATACGTGCGGTCCGGTCGGGCGCGGCCGCCAGCGCAACGCGTCGGTCGACCGTGATCGGATGGTGCACGGTCGCCACGACCGGAACCCCGTGCGGGCGCAGCGCCCGGCGTAGCGCGAGCAGTCCGTAACCGAGGCCCTGGTTGTCATGCACGATGTCGAAGTGGGGTGGGCGGCCCGCGCTCGGCCCCAGGGCGCGAGCGGCCCGGATGCTGAACGCCAGCGGCTCGGAGAACTGGCCGGTGCGCATCAGGCCGAATTCGACGATGTCGGCGACGGTGCGTAGCTCCCGTGGGGACGGCCAGCGGAACGGGTCGGACGTGGCGTACAGGTCAAGGCTGGGCAGGGTGCGCAGGTCGACCCCGGAGTCGAGCAGCGGGTAGGGCGGCCCGGTCAGCACCGTGACCTGATGACCCAGCGTGACGAGTTCGCGGGAGAGATGCCGGACGTACACGCCTTGACCGCCGCAGGTGGGGAGACTGCGGTACGACAGCAACGCGATCCGCAACGGTGTCCTCTCCATAGCTTCAGACCGGTCCCATGTCGGTCCCGGACTGGTTCCAGCTCTGGTCGCATGCCAGGGTGACAGTGAGCCGTTTCCGGAACATTAGGGTATATCCGGTTGATCTTCGTGAGATCGCCGAGCGCACTCAGATCGCGAACACCCGTCGGGCGTTGCCAGCCAGGAACAGTTCCCGTGCCTGCGGGTCGAGGTCGAGGTCGGCCAGGCCGTCCAGTGCCCGGCCTGGTGTGATCATCGGAAAGTTGGAGCCGAACAGCACCTTGCTGCGCCCGCGCCCGCGCATGTACTCGACCAGTTCGGTCGGGTAGCGGTGGGTGGCGTAGGCGGAGGTGTCGATGTGGACGTTCGGGTACTTCGAGGCCAGGGCGATCATCTCGGTGGTCCACGGATGGCCGATGTGCCCACCGACGATCACCAGCTCGGGAAACTCCAGGGCCACGTCGTCGAGGTAGGGGATCGGCCTGCCCGTCTCCGAGGTCCGCAGGGGTCCGGTGTGGCCGACCTGGGTGCAGAACGGGATCCCCAGCTCGACGCACTCGACAAACAGCGGATAGTAACGACGGTCGTTGGGAGGTAGCGCCCACAGCCACGGTACGACCCGCAGCGCCCGCAGACCCAGGTCGTGAACGGCTCGCCGAAGTTCGCGAACGGCGGCGATCGGGTAGCGAAGGTCGACCGCCGCCACCCCGGTCAGCCGGTCGGGGAATCTGGCGACGAAACCGGCGACCTCGTCATTGGAGATCAGCGGCCCGCACGGGCCGACCCAGGCACAGATCAGACCGCGTTCGACGCCAGCCTGGTCCATCGCGGCGATCGTATGCTCCAGCGGAGGTGCCACGGTCGGATTCTGCGCGCCTGTCCAGCGGTGCAGCGATGCGAACATGTCGTCCTGAAGGAAACGCAGCGTCGGATGTTGCAGCCATGCGTCGATGATCGTCATCGTCCGTGACCTGCTCCCATGATTGTAGAGCGCCCGGCTCAGCTCGTCTCGTCGGCGAGTCGCGCGAGTGCGCCCCCGGCGCGCATGAGGTCCGCCAGATCCTGCCGGCTCAGCTGGGAAAGGCGCCGGGAGTACCAGTCGTCGACGACGCGCCGGGACTCCGCAACGGCGCTGAGACCTTTGTCGGAAATCCGCACGATGAACTGGCGACCGTCGTACTCGTCGTTTTCCTTGATTGCCAGACCCCCTTCGATCAGCGTTGCCAGCGCGCGTGTCATCGATGGTTTCCGGACACCTTCGAGACGGGCGAGTTGTGTCGGTGTCAGCGGCCCCATTCGTTGCAGAGTGGAAAGGGCTGAGATCAGGCTGAATGGCAACGCCCGCGGGTCCCGTTGGCGTTCGGCCCGTTGCGAGCGCGCGAGCTTGGTTATCGAGGTTCGCAACGTGGCCACGAATACCGGGTCGAGGCGGTCGTCGTCGTGCGGGCCGGTGCCCTTACCCCCGCCGTCGGCGGTGGTCGGGTACCGGCCGCGTCCGGTGGACGACGGGCCGCTGGTCGATCGCACGGGCACGGTCATCGCCAGATGGTAACGATGTCCGCGCCCGGCGGTGCGTTGCCGGGCGGGGCGTCCAGGTGATGGCCGTCCCGCTCAGGTGAGCGCCAGTTCCCGAGGGACGACGATGACATCGACGAGCGCGCCACGTCGCCACACGGTCACTTCGATCGGGTTTCCGATGGTCTCCTCGGTCATGAGCCGCTGGAGGTCCCCGGGTGCGGCGACCGGCTGCCCGGCGACCGAGAGCACCAGATCGTCGGTGAACAGGCCGGCCTGCCCGGCCGGGCTGTCCACCACGACCTCGGCCAGCCGGACCCCGTGCCGGCGGCCGAACCGCTCGGCCAGTCGTGGCGGCAGCGGTGCCCGAGCACTGGCGACCCCGAGGTAGGCCCGTCGCACCCGACCGTCGCGCATGAGCGCGGCGAGGATGCGGCGGGTAGTGGCGTTGACCGGAACGGCGAGCCCGAGCCCGATCCCGGCGACGGCCGTGTTCACGCCGATGACATGGGCGTTCGCATCGGCCAGGGCGCCTCCGGAGTTACCCGGATTGAGGGCGGCGTCGGTCTGGATCACCTCGTCGATGATGCGGACCGTGGCGCCGGCCCGGGTCGGGAGCGACCGACCGAGCGCACTGACCACTCCTGCGGTGACGCTGCCTGTCAGGCCCAGCGGGTTGCCCACCGCGACGACCAGTTGACCGACGACGAGTGTGGCCGCGTCGCCGAGGGTGGCCGGCGGCGGGGTGGCGCTGCGGGCGCGCAACACGGCGAGGTCGGACAACGGATCGGCGCCCACCACGTCCACCAGGCTCTCCGTGCCGTCGGTGAACTCCGCCGTACCCACCCCGACGCCCGTTTCCCCGGCCGGCGGCCCGCCGTCGATAACATGGGCGGAGGTGAGCAGGAAGCCGTCGTCGGTGAAGACGACGGCGGAGCCGGCTCCCTCGCCGCGACGCGTCCGCACCCGCAGGCTTGCGACCGACGGCGAGATGGCGGCGGCAACCTGAGTCACCACCTGCGAGTAGGCATCCAATGGATCAGTCATCCCGGCCTCCCGAACGTGCTCCTGCGCCCCTGGTGCCGCCCGGGCGCGCGAACTGGGCCCCGATCGCGCGCCCGGCGGCATCCTGAACGCCTGTAACGATTACACAGTTACAGCCGTAGCAACACAGGAGCGGCAATCGACCTTCCCGGTCGGCCGTCCGCCGTGGGCGTACACCGACTCCGACTCCGACTCCGACACCGTCGGCCAGCTGAGGTGATCTTTCGAGGTTTGTATGATCGACGAGGGTGATTTCGGCGTACAAACCTCGAAAGTCCGTCGGGCGATCTTAGTGGTCGGCGCCGGATCGCGGCTGACGGGGCGTCAGTCGACGAGCGTCTTGCGCAGAACGTCCAGCTCGGCCTGGGTGATGCCGTGACCGAGTGCCCAGCCGGCCGCGCCGCCCCAGCGCTGGTCGAGGGTTTCGAAGAACGTCACCATGGTCTCGGGACGGCAACCGATGTCGCTGCGCGCGCTCCGGCTGTAGGTCGGCATCGCGCTGAGCCGTGTCTTGATCTGCGGTAGCCGCTCGTTGGTCATCACATAGTCGTCGACGATGGCCTCGCGCCGTACTCCGACGATGTCCAGGACGAGCGCGGCAAGTACGCCGGTGCGGTCCTTGCCCGCCGCGCAGTGGAACAGGGTCGGCAGTTCGGCCGGCTGGGTGAGTAGCCGCAGGGCGGTCGGGACCGCGCTGGCGGGGCGGGTCAGATAGTCCAGGTAGTGTTCGACGGTTTCCCGCTTGGACCGCTGCTCGACGATCACTTTGTGTTCGGGGTCACCGGGCACAAGGTAGAGGTCGGGTATGAACGCCGTGTTATGGTATCCGACCTCGGTCTCCGCGAGCAGCCCGCGGCCCTCGGCCGCTGCCTCCTTGGGTGTACGCAGGTCGAGTACCGTGCGCAGACCGAACTCATTGATCAGTACGTTCGTGGCGTCCACCGTGAGC
>NZ_CAUVXL010000135.1:1521-25285 GCF_963555915.1 Protofrankia sp. Cas4 | reverse complement strand
CGGCATACGAGATTCATGAGCGTCTCGTGGGCTCGGGGATGTGTATAAGAGACAGGGTCCGGCCAGCGCCATGAGCTGGCTGGTGGCCAGCCGGACTTCCGCGTCGGGAGGAAGCTGCTCCAGGGCACCGTTGCGGGTGTGGATGCTCAACAGCGGGCTTGCCGCAAGGAGCAGGACCGCGACGCCGGCAACGAGGAAGGCGGCGGGCCGACGCATGACCATCCCGGCCCAGCCCACCCAGAATCCGCCGTCACCATCGGTCAGTCGTTGCGGGACGTGTCGTTGCGGGACGCGTCGTCGCCGGATGCGTAGCGGGAAACGGATGCGTAGCCGTTCGATCCGGGGTCCGGCCAGGGCGAGCAGCGCGGGCAGCAGGGTGGTTGTGGCCAGGACCGCGACGCCGACGACGATGATCGCCCCGGCCGCCATGGAACGGATCGCGTTGACGTTGACGAACAGGAGGCTGGCCAGCGACACGATGACGGTCGCACCCGAGTAGACGACCGCCGTGCCGGCGCTCGCGAACGCGCCACGCAGTGCCTCACCGCCATCGCACCCGGCACGCAGTCGGGCCCGGTAGCTGGCAACCACGAACAGGCAGTAGTCGACGGCAACCCCGATCCCGACCATCGACGCGATGTTGGTCACGTAGATCGAGATCTCGAACGAGCCCGCGAGAAAATAGATCGCCGCTCCGGTCACGGCAACAGCGACCAGGCCCAGCGCTATCGGGGTCAGCGCGGCCAGCAGCGTCCCGAACGCGGCAAGAAGAATGAGAAGCATCAGCGGGAAGCTGACCGTCTCAGCCCGGACAACCTGCTTCCTGGAGACCTCCTGGAAATTCGACCACATCGCCGCCTCGCCGACCACCCGCGTCGACACGCCCGCGCGATCGGCGACCAGCGCCCGGCGGAGCTCGGCCGCGAAGTCGAAGATTCTTTCCTGTTCGACCGCGCGCAGGGGAACGAGTGCGGCGCGTCCACCGTCAAAGCGCTGGACCGGACCACCCGAAAGCAGCCTTGGATAGCGCCGGAGCTCGGTGGCAACCTCTTCCAGCCGGTCGTCGACAGCGGCGTTGTTCGTGCCCTGGACAAATACGGCGAGTGGTTCGCCCTCCCGGCCGGGAAACTCCTTCAGCCTCTCCATCGCCAGTGCGGACGAGCTGCCGGGAACGTCCCAGCCGCTGCCGGAGAGGCGGTGGGTCTGCATCGCGGCGAGCGGCACGGCGACAATGAAGAGCACGAGCCAGACTCCGATGAACAACAGCCTCCGACGTGCGACGAAACCGGCAAGAATACCGAGGAACCGCTCAATACGCCCAGACCGAGCGTTGTCCACGACTTTCCCCCTTTCGGCTGTCGTGACACCGACCACCGGGTCCGGGCGTGCAGAGCGGATTTCCGCACAAACGAGGATGCGACCGCCCAGCTTGCGGCACCCGTCCTCGGACGCTTGTGATTCCGCGTCCTGCCCCCCGGGGAGTCTGCCATCGCGGGCCGCGGTCCAACGTCACCCTCGACCGGCGTTTCACCGCCCGGTGGGTGTGACACCGGCACGGGCTTTGACGCTGAGAGAGTCGGGGCCTGGCCCTAGCGCATCCGGCCGGTGGCCGTACCCCACCGGCCGGATGTCGGGGCCTTGCCCGGTCACCGTCCCCCGGGCGAGGCCTCACCGCTGCGCCGCCCACCCACGGCCGACGGTGGCTCACGTCAGCCTGATGCGACCGTGCGCCTTCTGGATCATCGCCCGCATCGACCGATATCCACCGGACAGGCCCTAGTCGCCGTTCGCTGTCGCCGTGGCCGAAGCTTCCAGGGTCGTGCCCGGAGCCACGGTGACCGTGGCCTGCCCCGACGCGGGCTGGCTTCCCTCGGAGTCGTCAGCTGGGCTTTTTGTCTTCTTATCGGCGCCTTTGGTTGCGTGTCTCTGGCCGTGGCCAGCTGACTGGCTCTCGGGTTCCGCGGTTGGTGTCACTGTGCCGGTCGGGTTCGCGCTCTCCCCCGCGGCACGATCGTCGGCGAGTGCTGCCGCACAGTAGGTAGGGACCTGCCCCTTGCCTCCGGCGGCGGTGACCAGTGCGCTGAAAGCCGGGGTGTCGAGGGCCGTGCCGGGATTGTCAGCTGCACCGGCCGTGTAGGCGCGGCATAACCCCACCAGCGATGCCGAGACGGCTGGACTGGCGTTGCGCCCATGGCCGGATGACGTCGCCTCATGAGCCCAAGCCAATACGGAGGCGGAGGCGGAGGCGGACGTCGCCAGCTGCGCGGCAGGAGAGTCGCTCCCCCCTGGCGAGGGCAGGACAACCGTGCTGGCGACAACAGCAAAACCACCAACAGTAGTGGCTGCGACCACCACTGTGACGGCCTTGACCGTCAGGAGCTTCCCAACGCCGATGTTGATCGGCGAGTCGCGCCGAGGCTGGGTGGCGGGAGCCAGCCGTGCCTCCCGGAAGGCGGCAACAGCTGATTCCTCGCCGGCGAGCTCACCGACACGAGCCGAACCGGCCGCGGCCGCGAGCAGGTCTGCGAGGGAACCCGGACCGGCCTGCCGATTGACCGTGCCGCCGCGCAGCATCCGCTCTGCGTCGTCCCGGCCAATCTGACGGGGTCGGTGTGTGCTCATCTCATGTCCTTCAGCGTCAGAGCCTTCAGCGTCAGAGCCTTCAGCGTCGAATCCGTCAGCGTCGCAGCCTTCAGCGTCGCAGCCCCTGCTGACGCCAGACCCAAATAAGATCATTGTGACGGGAGTCGCGGGTGGCCCTGAGCGGTCCCGTCCACGACGCCATCCCCGGGCTGTCCGACCTGTTCGGCGAGGCGGCGTAGCCCGCGGTACGCCGCGGTGCGGACGGCACCTGCGCGTTTGCCCAGCACCCGCCCGGCGGTCTTCGCGTCCAGACCCATGACCACACGCAGCAGTACCGCCTCGGCCTGGTCCCGCGGCAGAGCTGCGATCATCTTGAGCGCCGCATCGGTGGACACCGCCTCGAGCGCACGTCCAGCGGTGTCGTCATCGGCCGCCATATCGACCATATGTTCGAACGGTGCGCCGAGCTGAGGGCGGCGCCGTTGCCGACGCAGGTGGTCCAGGGCGCGGTGGCGGGCGATCGTCGCGGCCCAGCCGCGGAACCCGTCGATGTCCCCCTGAAGGGACGGCAGGTCTCGGGCGATCTGCAACCACGCCTCGGATGCGACATCCTCCGCGTCCTCACCGACGAGTGCGCGCAGGTAGCGCAACAGCCCGGGCTGGACCGCCCGATAGATCATCCGAAACGCATCCTCGTCACCGCGTTGTGCCTCACTGACGGCGGCCGAGAGGTCCTCGGCCGCCGTCGGTGATCGCTCGACGCCCCCCAGTCGCTGATCGGCGTCCGCTGGTAACCGCTCGACCTCACGGCACGACTCCTGGCTCTGTCGGGGGGCACGCGCAGGGGCCGACGTAGAGCCGACAAACCATTGCCGTGGAAGGTCGATGCCGACGGTGCCGGCACCTCCGTCACTCGACTCCGCGCTCTGATCCACCAGCGACATAATGGGGCACGCCACATAGGACGTGCACAACACCCAGAACACCGATATCCGCTGGAAAGATCACGACTGTCGTGACGTGAGCGCAGCCATCCGCGCTGGCAGTAGGTGCCTGCCGTACGTCGAGACGAGCAGCCGTGCCTACGCCCGCGGACGGATGCCCGGGCGGTCCGGGTGCGGCTACCGTTGTCGGAATGGACGGTAAGCGGATGGTCACGATTGGCCTGTGGCTGTACGCCGATGTCCTACCGACCGCCGTCGCGGCGACGGTGCTCCTCGCCGCCTCGTCCGAGGCCGGGAAGGGTCAGGTGCCACCGCACCGATCGATCGATGCCGCCGGCTACGTCCTACTCGCGCTTGCCGCGGTCGGCCTGCTGTTGCGCCGCCACGCCCCGACGGCAATGTTGATGCTGGAGAGCCTGCTGGTCGGGGGATATCTGGCTGCCGGCTATCCGCACGGCCCGGTGTTCCTGACAGTGGCGGTGGCCGCCTACACGGTCGGGCTGCGGTTGGAGCCACGGGCGTCGGTTGTCGCCGCCGGCGTCGCAACCAGCCTCCTGGTCACCGGTAGCGCTGTCGCTGTCGCGTCGGATTACGCCGACGGCGGCTGGACGTATGTCTTCACCCTGACCGCCACCGTGGTTGTGGTTGGCGTTCCGGCTCTGATCGGCGCGCTGCTGCGCAAGGCCCGGCAGGCCGCGGCGCTGGCGGACGAAGAGGCGACCAGACGCCGGATCGACCAGGAACGGCTGCGGATGGCCCGCGAGGTGCACGACGTCGTCGGGCACAGTCTGTCCGTCATCTCCTTGCAGGCCGGGGTGGCGCTGCACGTACTCGACCGCCGACCCGAGCAGGCGCAGGTCTCGCTGGAGGCGATTCGCCGCACCAGCGTCGAGGCGCTCGAAGAGCTGCGAGCCACCCTCGCGCTCACCCGCGCCGAGCGAACGCCACTCACCGGTCTCGACCGTCTGCCCGGCCTGCTCACCGAGGTGCGCCTGGTGGGCCTACCGGTCGAGACCGTTGTCGAAGGCAACCTTGCCGCGCTGCCGGCCGAGGTCGACCTGGCTGCCTTCCGGGTTGTCCAGGAATCGCTGACGAACGTGCTCCGCCACGCCGGTCGGTCCCGGGTGCACGTAGAACTGCGGCTGACGGCCGGTCAGCTCACCGTCGACGTCACCGACACGCCCGAACCGTCGGACGTGCCTGCGCCATTGGATGCATCCGCCGGGCACCCTGCGCCCAGCGACGCACTCGACCAATCCGGCCACCGACGATCCGGCCACCGCCGATCCGGCCACGGCCTTGCCGGCCTGCGGGAACGCGCCGCCGAGCTCGGTGGCTCGGTCAGCGCCGGCCCGCGGCCCGGGGGCGGCTGGCAGGTACGGGCCGTCCTGCCGACGGTGACCACCGCGTTGAGCGGGGTCACGGTATGACCGGCGCGCAGCTGATCCGCGTACTGATCGCCGACGACCAGCCACTGATCAGATTGGGCCTGCGGGTACTCATCGAGACCGAGGACGACCTCGAGCTGGTAGGGGAGGCCGACGACGGGCGGGCCGCGCTCGACCTGGTCCGGCGCGCCCGACCGGACGTCGCCCTGCTCGACATCCGGATGCCCGTACTGGACGGCCTTTCCGCGCTGCGCGCCATCACCGAGGACCCGGATCTCGCCCACACCCGGGTCGTCATGGTCACGACCTTTGAGCTGGATGAGTACGTGTTCGAGGCGCTGCGCAGCGGGGCCTCGGGGTTCGTGCTCAAGGACGCCGCACCCGCCGACCTGCTGCGGGCGATCCGGGTGGTGGCCGCCGGCGAGTCATTGCTGTCACCGACGGTCACCCGGCGGGTGATCGAGGCCTTCGCCCGCCGACCCGTTCCCGCGTCCGCACCCGACCTGAGCAGCCTCACCGCTCGGGAACGGGAGGTTATGGGCCTGGTCGGGCGGGGGCTTTCGAACGAGGAGATCGCCGCCCAACTGGTCATCAGCCCGGCCACCGCCCGTACCCATGTAAGCCGGGTCATGGTCAAACTCGCCGCCCGGGACCGGGCACAGCTTGCCGTCCTGGCGAACCAGGCCGGGCTGGTCGACACCTGAACCAGCGTCCCCGGCGCACCAGCCCCCGAGTCGCCACGGCCCCGGGTCGCCACGGTTCCGGTCCACCGCGGCCCGCCTCTACGCAACCGGCCCATCCACATACGCACGGATGGGTAGGCCAAGTCACCCCGCTGAGCGGACGACACGACAGGCCTGGTCGGACGAGCGTGGACGGCATGACAACGACTCTCGACGGTTCCAGCGCCACTCCCGGCGCCCGTCCCGGCGCCCATCCCGGCGCTCTGCCTGCGAAGCCCGGTATCTCGCCGCCGACGCTCGCCAAGCCGCACCCGCCGGCGATCGACGTGCGCGGGCTCACCAAACGCTTCGGCCGCCGAACGGTCGTCGACGGCCTCGACATCACCGTTCCCACCGGAGTGGTCGCCGGCTTCGTCGGGCCGAACGGAGCGGGCAAAACGACAACCCTGCGGATGCTGCTCGGGCTCGTCCGCCCAACGGCTGGGAGCGGCACGATTCTCGGACATCCGCTCACCCGTCCAGCGGACTACCTGCCCAGGATCGGCGCCCTGATCGAAAGTCCGGCGCTGTACCCGGCGCTGTCCGGCGAACGCAACCTCGCGTCGCTGGCCGTCCTCGCGGGCCAGGATCCAGATCGTGTCCCGGACGTCCTGGACACGGTCGGGCTGGCCGGCCGGGGCGGCGATGCGTTCCGCACCTATTCACTGGGGATGAAGCAGCGCCTTGCGATCGCCGCCGCCCTGCTCTGCGATCCCGACCTGCTCGTCCTCGACGAACCGACCAATGGCCTCGATCCGTCCGGTATCCGCCAGATGCGGGATCTCGTCCGTTCGCTCGGCGGCGACGCCCGCGGCTCCGGCGCGGACCCTTCGGCCCATCCGCGCCGGACCGTGCTGATCTCATCCCATCTGCTCGCCGAGGTCGAGCAGATCTGCGACTGGATCATCGTCGTCGAGCGGGGCAGGTTGGCCTACCAGGGTCCGACGGACGGCCTGATGGCCGATGGAAGCCATCGTGTGACGTTGCGCCCGGAGCAGCCCGATCAGCTTGGCATGCTGGCCGATCTGGTCGCCGGCTTCGGCCTGCGGGTGACGCGCGACGACGACCACATCACCGTGCACATGGACGGGGTCGCGGCTGGCACGACGCACAGCACGGCGCACAGCACGGCGCACAGCGACCAGAACGCGGCGGCGAGGACGGCTCTGCTGGCCGAGCTGAACCGGGCGACGCTCGCCCGCGGCATCACCCTCGTCGAGATCGCGCAGCAGCGGGTGAGCCTTGAGGAGCGCTATCAGGGCCTCGTCGAGGCCACCACGAACAGCCAGGCTGGGGAGGAGACACGATGAACATCACCACCGCGGTGGCCCGCGCCTACCGGGCCGAAATGATCAAACTGCGCCGGCCGAGCACTCTTGCGGCGATGGGAGTGATCGGGGCGCTGAGCGTGCTGGCGACCGTGCTCGCGTACGCGCTCGCGCATGCGACCCCTGACCTCACCGTCACCGCGAGGGGCTCGGGCTTTCAGGTCATGCTGGCCCAGCTCGCCGCTCCGGCCGGGCCGACGCTGGGGTTCGTGGGCGGGACGACGTTCATCGGACTGCTGGTCTTCGTCGTGTTCACCGTAAGTATGACCAACGAATACGGTCAGGGAACCCTGCGCACGCTCTTCCTGCGGGAACCCCGCCGTCTGGGCTGGCTCGGTGGACGGCTGGGCGCCATGTTCTCGGCCCTTGCCGCCGCACTGCTCGTCGCACTGATGCTGAGCGTCGCCACGGCACTGCTCATGAGCCAGGTACGCGGTATCGACACATCACAGTGGTGGACGGGCGCAGCGCTGCGCGAAGCTGCCGACAACTACCTCAACGCCCTGGTGGGAACGGTGTTCTTCGCGCTGGTCGGGACCACGCTGGGCATCCTGCTGCGGTCCACCACCCTCGCCCTCGCGATCGGCATCGCCTGGATGTTCCCGGTCGAGCACATCGTCCAGGAGTCCTGGAGCGGCGCAACCGGGGTCTTCCCCGGTCTCGTGTTCGACGCGGTGGGACGAGGCGGGGTGGTCGACGTCTCGTACGGTTCCGCCCTGGCGGTCGGCACCGGGTACGCCCTGATTGCCGCCGTCCTCGGCGCGGTCAGCCTCGCCCGCCGCGACGTGACAGCCTGACTCCGCTGCAACTGGCAGAATACCCGCCAGCGGTTTCTTTCTTACCCGCACCGAGCGGCATGGAGGGCAAAACGTGGCATCGCTACAAACTTTGGAACGTCGGATCCTGGCCCTTGAAGCTCGCTTGGCGGAAATCGAAGGCGGCTATGGAGACACCCTCTACAAGCTTCACCGAGCGAGCATAAAATCTGAACTTCGCATGTCGAAAATTCTCGAACATCTGAAGATCGATGATGTGGCCGAAGGCGATGCCAACGATGCCCTCGACGAAACCTGATCGAATGTTCAGGAATCACCGGGCGGCTACAAACGGTATTTCATCCACAGCTGCGCAGCCGCGGTCATCTGCTTCTTCCAAGGTACGGGATCGTTCTGTGCGATCTCCTGCCACATTCGGCAGTTTGCTGCCGTGAATGCATCGATGGCCTCCAGATGTGCCCTGCCGTTGATCAGTATAGGGAGTAATCAGCGTGTCTCCCTTCGACGTGTTCGAATCCTAGGACGTTCCAGCCGCCGACCTCGACCTGCCAGAACATCCTGGGGCCGACCTGGAGGATATACGGATTGATCTCCGCTTCTCATTGCTGGGTACGGACCTGAGGATGATCGGATCGTACGCCTTTTACGAAGATCTTCTGCGTGGACGTACGTATGATCACAGCAATCCCGGAGTTGGCTCCACCCGCAACCGTTTTCACCTCCCGCACAGGCCCTGTATGCTCCTGGATGACGCTGCGGACGGTCCCAGGAAGGTCGTCCCAGTAAATACGTGGCATGGACACGTGTTCCCCCATACAGATAACACGCTGGGCCGCACCGACATACCCGCTATCGGAGCGGCCCAGCGTTCACCTGGCTTATATGGCTTCTGGCTAGTACGGATTGTCGTCGCCAGCATTGCAACTGCACTTCGATGATTCTACAAGCGCGTCCACGTCATCAATGAAGACGATCTCGTTGTCGGCGGGTCGGGAAACAATTTCCACAAAAACCGACGTCATGGCTTACCTCCCTTCAGTGCTGGCAGTACATGGACAGCGGAGCCTTCGCCTTGCGGTACAGTGCGGCCAGCGGCATACATGTGCCGCAGGTACCGCTCAGGGTGCAGCCGGAGCAGCCACCGCCGTGACAATTTTTCGATTGATCCATTCTGATTTCGAATGGCAGCTGCCCAGCCCCGGCCGACATCGTCGGAGTTGGTGGAAAATTCATCGCCGATTCATGGTGGGGCCAACCGTTCCGGCGGCAACTGCGCGACCATTCCCTCGCTCCCGAACGCGGTCCGCGATGCGTGCGGATCGTCGACGACGAATTCGCGTGGAAATCCTGACGACCTGTCATCGCCTCCGAACCTCGGAAAGGTCACGCCATGAATCCAGCCACAGTCGGGCCGCCGGTAGCCGACCCACCGACCGTGGTCTTCGATGGCTTCGACCCGGCACACCGCGCTGATCCCTACCCGCGCTACGCCGTGGTACGGGAGGCCACGGCGCTGTACCGCAGCGCACTCGGGCCACACCTGGTGACCCGGTACGCCGAGTGCGCCGCCGCGCTGTCGGAGCCGGCATGGAGCCATGCCGGCGAGGCGGAGCTCTTCCACCCGGACGTGGACCAGCACGAACTGCCGGCGTCCTTCCTGTGGATGGATCCCCCCGACCACACCCGGCTGCGCGGGCTGGTCAGCAAGGCGTTCACCGCCAGGCGGGTGCTGGACCTGCGCCCGCGGATCGCCCAGATCGTCGACGGACTGCTCGACGCGGCGCTGGCCGCCGGCGAGGTGGACGCGGTCGAGTCGCTGGCCTATCCGTTGCCGCTGACGGTCATCTGCGAACTGCTGGGCGTACCCGCGGCCGACCACGACCTCATCCACCGGTGTGCACCCGCACTGGCCCGCGGGTTCGACCCCGATCTGCTGCTGACCCAGCGGGAGCGGACGGCCAGGAGCGACGCCGCAGCCGAGCTGCTGGCCTACTTCGCCCACCTGATCGCCAGCAGGCGTGCGGAGCCCGCCGCCGACCTGGTCAGCGAGCTCGGTGCGGTACAGGAACGCGGCGACGTCCTCACCGCGCAGGAGATGCTCGCGACCTGCGTGACCTTGCTCGTGGCCGGACACGAGACCACGGTCAACCTGGTCGGCAACGGGTTGCTCGCCCTGCTGCGCCATCCCGGGCAGCTGGCTCTGCTGCGGGCCCGCCCGGAGCTCGCCGCGCCCGCCGTGGACGAGCTGCTGCGCCACGACTCACCGGTGCACATGACCACCCGGGTAGCCCGCCGCGGGCTCATGCTCGGCGGACAGGCCTTTGCCCCGGGTGAGGGCATCGTGCTCCTCATCGGATCCGCCAACCGGGACCCGCGGGCCTTCGATCGACCCGATGAGCTCGACCTCGCCCGCTACGCCGACGATGCCGGCACCGCCCGTCACCTCACGTTCAGTCTGGGTATCCACTACTGCCTCGGCGCACCGCTGGCGAGGTTGGAGATGGAGGTTCTGCTCACCGCGATCGTCCGCCGGGTGCGGCGGCTCCTGCCCGGCTCCACCGGGCCGACCTACAAGCCAAACCTGGTGCTGCGCGGCCTGGCCGGGCTGCCCGTCCAGGTGCGCTGACCGTCGTTATTCCGAGGACACCGCCGTTACTCCGAAGACACCGCCGTTACTCCCGAGGACGAGGAGAAGTAGATGACGAGCGCCCCGACCGCGGACAACCCGCTGGCAGTCTTCGGCCCGCAACACCGGGCAGACCCCTACCCGGTGTATCGGCGGATCCGGGAGGGCGGGGCGCTCCAGCCGATCGGCCCGACGCTGTGGCTCGCTCCCCGCTACCAGGAATGCGAAGCCGTGTTGGCGAACCCCGACTGGGGCCACGGTTACGACGACGGCATCAACCCGTTCCGGCCCGACATCGCGGCGGCGGACGTACCGGGGTCGTTTCTGGTACGCGACCCACCCGAACACACCCGGCTCCGGGCGCTGGTCAGCCGGGCGTTTTCAGCACGGACGGTCGCCGAACTGCGCGCCGGCGTGACTGCCACCGCCGATCGGCTCACCGCCGAGATGCTCCAGGCCAGCGGGACGGGCGGGACGGGCGAGGCCGACGTGATGACGTCCCTGGCGGATCCGCTGCCGCTGCACACCACAGCCGCTCTGCTCGGCATTGCCGTGCAGGAGACCGAACGGCTCCGTGGCCCGCTGCGGGCGATGTCCCGCGGCGTCGACCCGGATGTGTTCCTCTCCCCGGCCGACATCGCCGCCCGGGAGGCGGGCGAGCGGACGCTGGAGAGCACCTTCGCCGACCTCATCGAGCAGCGGCGGGCCACCCCGACAGACGATCTGCTCGGCATGATCGCGACGGCTGCGGGCACCGAGGGCCCAATCAACCGGGAACTGCTCTCCCTCGCCGCGCTGATGATCGTCGGTGGCTACGGCACCTCGGAAAGCATGATTGGCAACGCCGTGCTCGGCCTGCTCCGAAACCCCGACCAGCTCACGCTGCTACGCCGTCGCCCGGAGCTGGCGGAGTCGGCGGTCGAGGAGCTCGTGCGGTTCGAACCACCCGTCCAGTTCACCCATCGCGTGGCCCTGCGCGAGCTCACGGTCGGCGGCCAGGTCTTCCCGCGTGGCAGCGGTGTGATCGTCATGCTCGCCTGCGCCAACCGGGACCCGGCGGTGTTCGTCGAACCGGATCGGCTCGACATCACCCGCTACCACGGCCCGTCGCCGGCCCGGCGCCACCTGGCATTCAGCCTTGGCGTCCATTTCTGCATCGGCGCCGTCCTCGGGCGGATGCAGGTCGAGGCCGCCATCATGGCGCTGCTCCGGGCGACCGGCGAACTCACGCTGGCCGCCGAACCTCGCTACCGCGCCAATGTCGCGATCCGGACGTTGGACACGTTGCCGGTCAGGCTGCGCACGGCCTGACCGCCTACCGCCTACCGCCAACCCGTATCATCGACGGCATGTTCGAACAGGTTCGACATCGCCCGCCGGCGCTGCTAGATCGGCCGAGGGAAATTGTTGTCGCCTGCGCTCCAACCCGTAGCCATGTGAACATGGCCAGTATAGTCCGTACTGCAGGTTGTTGTGCAGTCAAAAAGGTAATCGTCTGCGGGAATGCTCGTATCGATCCGAAAATTACCCGGGACAGTACGGAGCAGACCCCGATCGAGCACCGCCGCACGCTGAGCCCGGTGTTGAGAACTCTCGCACAGGACGGCTACGCACTCGTGGGCCTCGAACAGACGACCAACTCGGTGAATCTGCACGAGTTTCAGTTTTCGCGTAAGACGGCGCTGGTGATCGGCAACGAACGACTTGGCCTCAGCGAGGAAGAACTGGCGCTCATGGGTGCATGCGTGGAGATTCCCGTGTGGGGCCTGCCGCACAGCTATAACGTCTCGGTGGCCACCGCCATGGCCTTGTACGAATACTGCCGGCAATATCCAGCCGGTTGACCGTTGACGGCCGTGCACCTGATAAGCATGATCAATCAGCCGCTGACGGGTAGCCGCCGGTCTCGTCGTGAACTTCCCTTGAGGATGGCATCGGCCGCATCCAGAAGTTCGTCGGGAGAACGGGGTGCCAAACCCCGGACAACAGGTTCCCAGAAGTCGGTACCAGGTTTGGCTTCAACCTCGACCCGCTGCGGCCGGGGCGCTGCCGTCTCAAAAGCGATCCGCAATGAATGAAGATGGGTACGCGGTGTCGGTGCGTCGGTCTTCTTGCTGAACAAGGGGTCGCCGACAATGGCGTGGCCGACCCAGGCGAGGTGGACGCGGATCTGGTGCCTGCGGCCGGTCACGGGCATCGCAAGGACCACGACATGCTGGTCGTCATCCCAGAGGTTCACGAAGTCGGTACGTGACGGGTAGTTCTTACGTGACAGCAGGTTGGCGGCCTTGACATACCACGTGCCGACCGCTGGATCATGCTCGATATGCTGCCGTTCTGCTGCTACTCGAATCCTGCCGCTGCCAGCGGTCAGCAGCGGCAGGTCGATGGTGCCCCGGTCAGGAAAGTGGCCAGGCTGGCATATCGCCAGGTATGCCTTGGCCACGGTTTGCTTCACGAACTGGCGAGTGAGCGCGCCATGGGATTTCTGCGTCTTGGCGAGCACCACCGCGCCCGAGGTCACCTTGTCGATTCGGTTTACCCACCACAGGAGCTCACCGGCGTCGGCAGCCATCGTGACGAGGTCTGTGTCGTGGCGTTCACCCATGACGGACAGCCCAGGTGGCTTGTTGACCACGAGAGCGAAGTCGTCCTCCCAGAGAACGATCCGCTCTCGGAGCCCACTCCAGTCCGCCACTAGTGTTTACCGCGCACCGGCAGCACCGGCCGCACCGGCGGATGCTTCGTACCCTGGGATGACCAGCGGCGGGACGCCCGGCGAACCACCGGCGAACAGCTCCGCCCGGGCACTCACAAGATCTTCAACGGTCCAGCGCGCGTCCCGTTCGACCCGACCCACCTCGTGCCACGGCCCGATCCAGATCACCTGGCCACCGCCCACGCAGAAGACCTGCCCGTTGACGTCGGACGCGTGCGGACTGGCCAGAAAGGCGACCAGCGGCGCAATGTTCGCCGGCGAAAGCTCGTCGAAACCGTCCTCCACCTCCTGTGTCATACCGATCGTCGCGGTCAGCCGCGTCCGCGCCCGTGGTGCGATCGCGTTGACGGTCACGCCGAAGCGTTCCAGCTCGCGGGCCAGGACGAGGGTCATCGACGCGATCCCCGTCTTCGCCGCGGCGTACGAGGACTGCCCGGGGTTGCTGAACAGGCCCGAGTCGCTGGTCGTGTTGATGATCCGCCCGTAGGTGGGCTGGCCTGCCTTCGAACGTCCGCGCCAGTAGGCGGCGGCAAACCGTGACGGCGCGAAGTGACCCTTGAGATGGACGCGGATCACCGCGTCCCAGTCCTCCTCAGTGACGTTGAAACTCATCCCGTCACGCAGGATCCCGGCATTGTTGACCAACACGTTCAGGTCGCCATAGGTGTCGACCGCCTGCTGGACGAGCCGCTGGGCACCGGCCCAGTCCGCGACGTCGTCCCCGTTGACAACCGCTTCGCCGCCTGCGTCACGGATCAACTGCGCGGTCTCCTGAGCCGGTGTCGCATCCGCTCCGAGCCCGGTGCGGTCGCCACCAAGATCGTTGACAACGACCCGGGCGCCCTCGGCCGCGAGCCACCGGGCCTCCTCCCGTCCGATGCCCCGGCCCGCCCCGGTAACGATGGCCACCTTGCCGTCCAGTGAACTCATTGCGCCCCCTTCCCTCGACCCCTGTCCGAATACAGTGAACATAGTTCAATATTTCTCTCGGACAAGTGGGTGCGATCGCGGATCGAACGCCGTCATTCAGCGGCCCCCTAGACGGTCACGGGCGGCTCGGCTACCCCGAACACCTCGTTGAAGCAGTCGATGGTGATACGACGTCGCACGTCCTGCGCCACGTCGTCGAACAGCTCGTGCAGCACCTTCTGGGTATTCGGGAAGGTCCCCTCCAGATGTGGGTAGTCACTGCCCCACATGACGTTGCGGAAACCCAGCGCGGTCGCCGTACCGATGGCGCTGGGATCATGCTGGAAGGATGCGTAGACCTGGCTGTAGATGATCTCGCTGGGTCGCCGCGACAGCTTGGGGCGAACGAACATGTCGTGCTGGCGGTAGGCCTCGTCCATCCGGTCGGCGAGCGCCGGGACGAACGTGGCACCGCTTTCAGCCATCACGATCCGCAGGCCGGGGTAGCGATCCAGCACACCGGATGCCACGAGATGGGCAACGGTGCGCTGGGCCGGGTAGAAGGTCTCCACGTAGTTGATGACGGCGCCACCCGGGCCCCGGGCCACCTTCTGTTCGGCACCGGTGCCGATATGGAAGCAGATCGGGATGTCGGCCTCGGCCGCGGCCGCCCACAGCGGCTCCCAGACCTCGTTGTTGAAGTCGCGGCCTTCCGGCGGGGTCGCCGGCAGGAACACCGCCCGGTAACCGGCCGACACGGCGCGCGCCAGCTCGGCGACGGCATCGTCGGTGTCAAGCACCGAGACCACGGCTACTCCCACGAAACGCGGCGAGACGCCCATGACCTCCGACAGGCACCAGTCGTTGTAGGCCTTCCCGCACTCGCGGGCCAACTCCCGATCAGTCATGATCGTCGTCCAAAGCGCCCGGGACGGGAAGACGACCTCGGCCCAGACCCCCTGCTCGTCGAGGTCTTCCAGCCGGATGCGAGGGTCCTCCGCGCCGGGCGGCCGCATCGCGTCGGAGAACGCGATCGGATCGCGGCGGATGATCTGCCCGTCGACGTAGACGGTCTCCCTGCCATCCGCCCGCTCGGCGCGTGGAGCACGGTCCGCGAGCCGCTTCGGGAGGGCGTCCCTCCACAGATCGTGCGGCTCAAGCACGTGCGAGTCCGCCGAGTTGACCCAGATCTTCGCCATGTGTGACTCCCCGCCACTCGGTATAACGACTTTATCTTGTATACCTCAATTCGAGCGGAGTGTCGCCTCTGCCGCAGGCCCCCCGGCAAGGGGGATGACGGGCCCCGTCAGGATGGTGACGGGGACGCGGGGGTCACGCCGGCGGCTCGCGCCCGGGTCTCGGCGAGCCGGTTGCGCAGGCCGCTGATCACGGTGTCCAGGCCGTACTCCCGAAAGTCACGCCCATGCAGGTTGACCTGGGCGGGACCGACCAGGTCCAGCGCGGGGAAACCAGCGGCCACCGGCGCCCGGCTACGAGGTGCTCGCCGTCCCCGCATCGCCGCCTCCACGTTGAAACGGCCGTACATAAACGTGTGGACCGTTGCATAGGCGAGCCCGGCTTCGGTCTCGTCAAACCCGGCGTCCAACAGGAACGACAGGGAGGCCTCCATCAGTCGGCGGCCATTGGGCGGCAGGCCCGGTGTGTCGGCCAGCCGCGCGGCAACACCGGGATAACGGTCCAGGGCATCCGCGACGGCCAGCGACAACGTCCGCAGGCGCTGCTCCCAGGAGCCCTGGTCGGGTACCCGCACCTGCGCAAGCACAGCGTCCACAACAAGATCTACCAGAGTCTGCTTGTCGCGGACGTGGTGATAGAGCGCCATCGGGGTGGTGCCGAAATGGCCGGCGACGGTCCGCATGGTCAGGCCGTCCAGGCCGAGCTCCCGAGCGAGATCCAACGCCACCGACACGATCTCGTCGAGGCCGAGCGCGGGCAGCCGCTCGCGGGGTTCTGTCGGCGTCATCGCCACTACACCTCCAGCTCCCGTCGGGACGATTGATCCCAGTTCACCAGGACGACCTCGCGAGAACTACCCGAAGACGGCGTCCTCGTCACGAATCATCCTGGGAGTCTAGAAGACCACGCCCCCGTCGAGCCGAAGGGTCGTCGCGTTGACGAAGTCCGCATCCGGCCCGGCCAGGAAGGCGACCGCGGCAGCGACGGTCATCCCCCCACGCGTGCGCGAAACAGGTGCCGCCGCCGACCGGGGACAAACAGTGTCGGCATGCGCCGACCCGACATCAGGAGAAAGATCAACATGTAACTCTTGGATCTCACTGCGGATGAGCTGCTGAGCACCACCCGCAGCGTGCGCAGACGACTCGATCTGGAACGGCCCGTCGAACCGGAGGTGATCGACGAGTGCCTGCGGATAGCTCTGCAGGCACCGACCGGGTCCAATGCGCAGAACTGGCACTGGGTAGTGATCACCGATCAGGGCCTGCGGACCGCCATCGCCGAGTACTACCGCACATCGTTCACGGCCTACATCACGACGTCCCGGCGGGCGATCGCCACGATCACCGATCCCGACCGTCAGGCATCCCAGCTACGGGTGGCCTCCTCCGCCCAGTACCTCGCCGACAACCTCCACCGGGTACCGGTCTTCGTGCTCGGCTGCCTGGAGGGTGACCCGCAGGGGTACCCGGCATGGCAACTGCCGGCATACTGGGGCTCGCTGCTGCCAGCCGCCTGGAGCTTCATGCTGGCCGCGCGCGCCCGCGGCCTGGGGACGTCCCTGACCACGGTGCACCTGCGTTACGCCGCCGAGGTCGGCGAACTGCTCGGCATCCCGGCGAACGTGAGCCAGGGTGTACTCATACCGGTCGCCTACACTGTGGGCACCGACTTCAAGCCCGCACCGAGGCCACCGCTGGAGACGGTCGTCCACCGCGACCGGTGGTAGGCGGCCGGGAGCAGACGGGACCGGGTGCAGACGGGACCGACAGTGGGTCCGGTCCGCCGGTCGGCGGTTGTCGGGGAGCGGTCCAGGGAACAAGCCATCGGGTGTGGTCTGGTCACTCGCCGTTGACGCACCAGGGGATCCCTGCCGCCGCTCCCCTCAAGCCGCGCGCGGCCGGCAGTCCGGAGATGGTCGACGATGACGACCGTTCGGCGCGACAGCTCCGACCAGAATGTCAGCGTTCACAAACAGACGACCCCGACCGACCCGCCGGCGAACGATCCGCTGGCCCCGCTGCGGGACCGCCGTTACCTCGGATTGCTCGCTCTCGCCGGGATCCTCGGCGTACCGATCTCGGCCGTGGCATACGGCTTCCTCAAACTGGTCTCCACCACGCAGAAATGGATCTTCACAGACCTTCCTGTCACGCTGGGCTTTCGTGCGCAGCCACTGTGGTGGCCGGTACCCACGCTCGCGGTGGCGGGCATCCTGGTCGCGCTTGCCATCCGATATCTGCCCGGAACGGGCGGTGCGTCACCAGCCGACGGATTCACAACACATGGCGCACCCGCACCCGCTGAACTGCCGGGCATCGCGATCGCCGCGCTGGCGACCCTGTGCTTCGGCGCGGTACTCGGGCCTGAAGCGCCGCTCATCGCTATCGGTGGTGGGCTGGCAGCGTATGCGGTGCGGCTGGCCAGACGCGACCCGCCCGCACGAGTCAGCGCGGTGCTGGCCGCGGCCGGCGGCTTCGCGGCCATCAGCACCCTGTTGGGCTCGCCGCTGATCGCGGCCTTCCTGCTGATGGAAGCGGTGGGGCTGGCCGGAGCGACGCTCGAGCTGGTACTGCTGCCCGGTCTGCTCGCCGCCGGGATCGGCAGCCTGATCTTCATTGGCCTGGGTTCCTGGACCGGCTTCGGAACCTTCTCACTGGCGATTCCCAACCTTCCCCCGGTCGGCCAACCGAACGTCGCCGAATTCGGGTGGGCACTGGTCATCGGGGTCGCCGCAGCTCTGATCGGATCGGCCATCCGACTGCTCGGCCTGCGGATGCGGTCCCCGGTGGAACGGCGCCTGCTGTGGGCGACCCCGCTGGTGGGCCTGATCATCGCAGGTCTGGCGATCGCGTATGCGCAGGGCAGCGGGCGGGACACCGCCGAGGTGCTGTTCTCGGGGCAGGACGCGCTGGGACCGCTCATCGCCCACGGCGCGGGCTACTCGCTGGGAGCGCTGCTGCTGCTCCTGGCCTGCAAGGGCCTCGCCTACGGCGCGTCGTTGAGCAGCTTCCGGGGCGGACCCGTCTTCCCGGCGATGTTCCTGGGCGCGGTGGGCGGCATCGCCATGTCTCACCTGCCCGGCCTGCCGCTGGTGGCGGGTGCGGCCATGGGCATCGGGGCGATGAGCGCGGCGATGCTCAAGCTTCCGATGACCTCGGTCCTGATGGCCACCCTGCTGCTGTTGACCGACGGCCTGGCCACCATGCCGTTGGTCATCGTGGCGGTGGCGGTGGCGTATGTGACGACCGTGCGGCTGACCCCGGCGCGGGTCGGTTCGACATGATAGCCCGCTTGCGGAAAATCAGTTATCTTATCTATCACTTCAGGGCACGAGTGCCCGACACGTGGGATGGACGGTACGGCCCGACATCGGAGGCACTGCATGGCATCGGAGTTCGGTGGGCGGGTCGCCCTGGTGACGGCGGCGGCGGGACAGGGCATCGGCCAGGCGACGGCCAGGCGACTCGCCGCCGGTGGCGCCCGGGTCGTCGTCACCGACATCCACGAGCGACGGACCCACGCGGTCACCGCCGCGATCGCCGCCGACTATCCGGACACCACCGTGGTCGGATACCCGATGGACGCCGGTGACCGTGACCAGATCGACAAGGTCGTCACCGAGGTGACGGGCACCCTCGGCCCGGTGCAGATCCTGGTCAACAACGCCGCCGTGAACGTGCTCGGCGGCATCTTCGACTACGATCCGGCCGCCTGGGACCGCGTCCTGCGAGTGAATCTGACCGGCCCCTGGTACCTGTGCCGGGTGACCATGCCGCTGATGCGCGAGGCCGGCGGCGGCGTCATCGTCAACATCGGCAGCTATGCCCCGGACGTCGGCGGTAACGGCATTGAGTCACCGTACGCGGTCACCAAGGGCGGTCTCAACGTGCTCACCCGCAGTTGCGCGCACGAGGGCGGCCCGCACGGCATCCGGGCGGTCACGGTATCGATGGGCCTGGTAAAGGGGACCAAGTTCGTCGACGACCATCCCGAGCTGGCGGACATCCCCGGCGCTCTGGGAGTGCTCGCAGACCTCACGACCGCGGACGAGATCGCCGAGACGGTGGCCTTCCTCGCCTCCGACCGCGCCCGCCACATCACCGGCGAGATCGTCAACGTGTCCGGGGGCGCCTACATGCGCGCCTGAGCGGTCGTGGACTCTCTCAGCTCTCCTATCAGCCTCGAATCATATAAAAAATCATACTGATACGATGAATCTAGGCCGCCCGACCGCGGCGGCCACCAGATCGCGCTGCGGACGGTGACGTCCGGCTGAAAGGGATCACGCCGATGACGCTGCAGACAGCGGAAGCCTCATCGCTCGAGACCGTCGACGCGGCCGTCGACCGCCTGCTCGCCGAGTACCCGCCGGCGTCCACGCCACCGGCGGGGTTCCTGGGTGCGCAGTACGACGCGGGCCTGGCCTGGGTCTCGTTCCCGGTCGGCCTGGGCGGCCTGGGCCTCGGCGTCGGCCTGCAGAAACACATCACCGCCCGGATCACCGCCGCCGGCGGCCCCAGCGGCTTCTTCCGCAACCCGCTGGGATACGGGATGGGCGGACCAACCGTGCTGGCGCACGGAACGGACGAGCAGCAGCAACGGTATCTGCGCCCGCTGTTCACCGGCGAGGAAGTCTGGTGCCAGCTGTTCAGCGAGCCCAACGCAGGCTCGGACCTGGCCTCGCTGGCCACCGTCGCCGTCCCCGACGGGGATGACTGGGTGATCAACGGGCAGAAGGTGTGGACCTCCTGGGGGCACGTCGCGCGCTGGGGCATGCTGGTCGTCCGTACCGACCCGTCGGTCATCAAACACCGCGGCCTGACCTTCTTCCTGTGCGACATGACAGCCCCCGGTGTCGAGGTGCGGCCGCTGCGGCAGATGACCGGCGACGCCGAGTTCAACGAGGTCTACCTCACCGACGTCCGGCTCTCGGATGCAACGCGCATCGGTGCGGTCGGCCAGGGTTGGGGGGTGGCGCTGACCACGCTCAACAACGAGCGCTACATGCTCAGCGACGGGCTCTCGGCGCGGCCGGCGATCGATGCGGCGATCCGACTGTGGCGGGAGCGGGCCGACACATCCTCGGCGCAGGCGCAGGTGCTGCGTGACCGGCTGCTCGACCTGTGGGTGCAGATCGAGGTCACCCGGCTCACCGTCCTACGCAGCGACACCGACCGCGAACGCGGCGGGACCGGCCCGCAGGGCGCCGTCGCGAAGCTCGCCACAGCACAGTTGAACAAGCAGGCGACCGACCTCTGCGTGGACCTGCTAGGCGCGGCAGGCATGATCTACGGTTCCTACGCCACCCGCGACTTCAACATCGAGGACGCCCCCGACCATGGCAGCCCGGTCCGCGCCTTCCTGCGCGCCCGCGCCAACACGATCGAGGGCGGCACCTCGGAGATCCTGCGTACCACCCTCGGCGAACGGGTGCTCGGGCTGCCCGGAGACATCCGGGTCGACAAGAGCCTGCCCTGGAGCGAGGTTCGCCGTTCGTGACCGGATCGGCGGATGGTCCGGATGTCGGATGTTCGAAACTCCGACATCCGACATCCGACACCCGGGTTTCTCAGTCGGGATGGGCGAACTCACCCGGCGCCAGCACCGAACCGCCGTCCACATCGATCACCTGGCCGGTGACCCAGGATGCGTCTGCGGACAGCAGGAACGCGACGACCGAGGCTATGTCCTCCGGTTCACCGAGCCGACGCAGCGGGACCACCCCCGACTGAATGTCCTCCTTGCCCTCCCAGACGAACCGCGAGCCGTCGGTCTTCACCAGGCCGGGGGCGATCGCGTTCACCCGGATGCCTTCCGGGCCGAGATCGAGTGCCAGATCGCGGGTGAGCGCCTCCAGCGCGGCCTTGCCCGCGGTGTACACGGCGGCGTAGGGGACGAGCTTGCGGATGCTGATGGCAGACACGTTGACGACCGCTCCGCCACCGTCCGCCAGGCCCGCCTTCATCGCCTCCTGGATCATCCCGACCGTGATCCAGGAGTTACCGACGACATCACGGGCGAAGCTGTCGCGATCGGCCAGGTGCGGGCGGCCCAGGTAGGTGCTCAACCCCAGGTTGTTCACCAGGAAGTCGATCCGGCCGAACGTCTGGGTGGCAGCGGCGACCAGCAGCGCGGCCGATTGCGGCTCAGCGGCGTCCGCGACGACCGCATCCACGCTCAACCCGGCGGCCTCGAACTCCGTGCGGGCACTCTCAAGATCATTTTTATTACGGGCGTTGAGGACGACACCGGCGCCTTCCGTCGCCAACCGCCAGGCGATCGCCCGCCCGATCCCCCGTGATGACCCGGTGACGATTGCCACCCGTCCGCTGAAACGTCCAGCCACAGCCGTTCCCCCGCTCCCCCGAGTCCGTTGTGTACGCGTTTGTGTACGCGGGACTTTACGGCAACATCCACTTGACAAACGAGCAATGAAATAATATCACTAATTTTAAGAATTAATGCAGTCTCCGAGGGCGGTCGGCCAGCCCTGAAGGGCACTCCCGCCGACGGGACACGGGCAGGAATGAGGAGTCGGCATGGATAAGATCTGGGTGAACTCGGGAGATTCGCACCTGTTGGAGCCGGCCGACCTGTGGACGTCGAGGCTGCCGGCGCACCTGGCGGACCGCGCTCCACGTAGCGAGCGGGGCGACCGGCACGAGACCATCTACGTCGACAACGTGATTCAGCGGCGGGCGCTCAACGACTTCCTGGACTCCTTCCGTCCCCCGGGCGCCTACGACCTCACGCTCCGGCTTCAGGACATGGACGCCGAAGGCATCTGGGGGCAGCTCGTCTTCCCGTCAATGGGCTTTTGGACCGTGCTGATCACCGACCGTGAGCTCGCCGCCGCGTCCGTACGGGCGTACAACGACTGGTGCCGCGAAGAGATCATGAATGGTTCACCGCGCATCGTCGGCGCAGCCATCCTGTCGATGGCCTCGACTGAAGACGCCGTGGCCGAGATCGAGCGGGTCGCCGGGATGGGCTTCCAGTGTGTGTTCCTGCCCACCGTGGTCGCCGACGGGAAGGAATATGCCCAGGACCACTGGGAGCCGGTGTGGGCGGCCGCCGAAGCGGCGAACCTCACGATCGCCTTCCACATCGGCACGGGCTCGGACGCCAAGGCGTTCCGCGGCCCCGGAGCGGCTGTCATCAACTACGTCGAGACGACGTTCCCGGGCATGCGGGTCGTCACCCACCTGGTCGCCGCCGGCGTGCTCGACCGCCACCCGCGACTGCGGATCCTGATCGCCGAGGGTGGGGCGTCATGGGTGCCGGCCCTCGCCGACCGGATGGACGAGGGCTACCGCCAACACGGCAACTGGGCGCTGCCCAAGCTCTCGGCGCTGCCGAGCGAACTGATCTACCGGCAGGTCTACACCTCCTTCCAGCACGACGTGAGCGCCGTCCCCGCGGTGACCGCGATGGGCTACCGCAATGTCATGTGGGGTGACGACTACCCCCACCTCGAAGGCACCTACGGCCACACCCAGAAGACGTTGCGCGAGCTGTTCCAGGACGTTCCGGACGAGGTGCGCCACACCATCACCCTGGACACCTTCCGCAAGCTGTTCACCGTGCCGGACCGGGTCGAGGCCTGAGGAACACACCCGACTTCGGGCACCTGAGCACCTGAGCACCTGAGCACCTGAGCACCTGAGCACCTGAGCACCTGAGCACCTGAGCACCTGAGCAACGAGGAGAACCCCTGACTGCGGCGCTGCAGTCAGGGGTTCTCCTCGTTCGACGCCTGGCCGCGAGGTCAGACGCCTGCCTGGGCCAGCGGTGCACCGGACAGGTAGGACTGGGTGATGTCGTCCAGGCGTCCACGCAGGTCCTGCGCGGTGCCGCTGAGAACGATCCGGCCACGGCTCATCACATAGGCCCGGTCTGCGAACTCAAGAGCCTTCGCGATGTGCTGCTCGACGAGGAGGACCCCCACGCCGCCGTCCGCGGCGTCGCGGACGGCGCGCAGCAACCGCGTGACGACCAGCGGCGCCAACCCGAGCGAGAGCTCGTCGGCCAACAACAGGCTCGGGCGGCGACCCAGCGCCCGGGCCAGGGCCAACATCTGCTGCTGACCGCCGGACAGCAGCCCCACCCGGGTCTTGCGGAACGTCTCAAGCTCCGGGAACAGCTCGAGTGCGAGCGCCGGGTCGCTCCCGCTGACCCGCAGGTTCTCATCGACGTTCAAGCTCATGAACACCGACCGTTCCTCGGTGACAAGACCGAGGCCCGCGCGTGCGCGGCGGTGCAGCGGAGCCTTCGTCACCTGCCCGCCGACCCTGACCTCCCCGCCTAGGATCGGCAGCTCACCACACAGCGTGAGCAGTGTAGTGGTCTTGCCCGCGCCGTTAGGGCCGAGCAATGCGACAACCTCTCCCGGCTCCACGCGCAGGTCGAGGTCGCGCACGACCGCGAGCGAACCGTAACCGGCAGCCAGTCCTATCGCTTCGATCAACGCTGTCATCGTGTGCTCCTCAGCCGGACCTCGAGCGGCGCGCTCATCGAACTTTCGCGATCATACTTTTTCGGATGGAACCAGCTCGTCGGCTCCATCCGG
>NZ_CAUVXL010000135.1:0-947 GCF_963555915.1 Protofrankia sp. Cas4 | reverse complement strand
CCGAACCGGCCGACTCGGCGGGCTGCTCCGGCTGCTCCGACGGCACGGGCACCGCCGGAGCCGGACCGGCTGACGCGCCGCCAGAATCCTCACCGGTCGCGTCCTCACCGAGATAGGCACGGATCACATCGGGATTGGTCCGGATCTCGTCAGGGAGCCCTTCGGCGATCTTCTGGCCGAAGTCGAGTACCGCGATGCGGTCACAGATGCCGAGGACCAGCGGAATGTCGTGCTCGATCAACAGGACGGCGGTGTTGCGCCGCTCGGCGATCCCCCGGATGACCGTCCCGATCTCGGCACTCTCATGGGAGTCCAAGCCCGCGGCCGGCTCGTCGAGGAAGAGCACGCTGGGATCAGCGAGCAGGGCCCGGGCCACACCGACGAGTCGGGCCCGGCCGTGCGGCAGCTCGGCGGGCATGCTGTCAAGCAGATCCGCCAGCCCGAACTCCTCGACGACCTCGTCCATGAGTGCGGACGGGCGCTGCCGCCCGGGGCGGATGAGGTCGGTGAGGTAATACCTCGCCTTCTGGACGTCCGCCGCGGCGAGCAGGTTCTCCCGGACGGTCATGTCCGGGAACAGCTCGACCGCCTGGAACGACCGGGCGAGTCCGGCCCGTGCCCGGCGCACCGGGGACCACCTTGCGATGGAGTTTCCGTCCAGCAGCACCTCACCCGATGTCGGCGTGGTGAAGCCGGTGACGATGTCGAGCAGTGTCGTCTTGCCCGCGCCGTTGGGGCCGATCAGGCCCAGCACCATGCCCGGTTCGACGCGCAGGTTGACGTCCTTGAGTGCCTGCACCCCGCCGAAACGGACGCTGAGGTTACGTACCTCGAGCACGGCGGGCTCCCGGCGGCGGCCGGCCGACATCCTGACTGCGCTGGCGTCGGACGCGGCGCTCACAGCACCGTCCCCGATGGTGGCCGCGGTGGTCGCCGGGGTGGCGGTG
>NZ_CAUVXL010000134.1:0-24301 GCF_963555915.1 Protofrankia sp. Cas4 | reverse complement strand
CAGCAGAGGAGCGGATTGCGGTGTTCGTGTCGTTGCCACGCAGCCTCCCATCACAGAACGTCGATGTGTAATATACACACGGTTCTTCCTTCGAGGGCAATTCGGGCATGGCACGTCGGGGTCATGTGGTGACTAGTCCGGTCGCGTCGGCGGGGCGTGAGTTACTCTCAGTAATGATGCCTATTTTATAATCAACAGTGTTGACGACCTTTCGCTCGACATTTGATCTTCCATGGCAGCTGTCCCACAGGCGATCGGCGGTAATTGGTCGTTCGCCTTCGCCACCTCGACCCGTTGCTCATCGGCGTAGGGATCGTCAGCGGGCGAGGTGCAGCGGTCCCCTGCCGTTTCGCCCCGTTCGGGTGGCGGCAACGGCAGAACTGGCCGGTGCCGTCGGGTCGTCGACCCGTATTCGGGGGTGTTCTGCCGGGGGTGTTCTGCCGAGGGTGTCCAGTCGCCGGGCGGTCAGGTCGTCGGCGGCGTGGAAGGTGACGAGCTGCTGATCCGCCGGCGGAATGTTCATCGTCTCGCAGACCACGTTCAGCGCGCCGACGTCTGGATGGTGGAGGCGCCGGCTCGCTCCACATCGCTGGACGACGTCATGCCGGTTCCACCAGCCGTCGAATTCCGGACTCGCCGCGGACAGCTCGGCGACGAGGTAGCTGATGCGCGGTTCGCCTGGGCGACGTCCGAGTTGGGCTCGCAGGTTGGCCACCAGGTCGGTGGCGGTGTCCTCCCAGTCTGACCACCGTCGGCGCAGCGGCGGGTGCAGGAAGCTGAGCCAGACGATGTTGCGGATGTGTTCCGGCACCGTGGCGAAGTCGGTGAGGGTCGCCGCGGCTGCCGGATTCCAGGCGACGACGTCCATCGCCACCGTCAGGACGTAGGCGGGCATCGGATGCAGGACGTCGATGATCTCCCAGGTCCTGGCCCGCACCGTGCGAGTGTCCTGCGGGGTGACCGGAACCGCCAGTCCGGCCAGATAACACAGATGGCGATACTCGTCGGCGGTCAGCCGCAGACCCCGGCTGATCGCCGTCAGCACCTCGTACGACGGGCGGCGGTCGCGGCCCTGCTCCAGACGCGTGTAGTAGTCGATGCTCACCCCGGACAACGCGGCGACCTCCTCGCGGCGCAGACCGCTGGTCCGCCGAGCGCCGTGCGAGGGCAGGCCCACCTGGGCGGGCAGCAGACGGCCTCGACGTGAACGTAGGAAGGCACCCAGATCATGCACCCCATCCATGTCAGCAGTCTGCGCCGCGGGGTTCGCCGCAGCCAGGCCCCGCCGGGGCCAGGCTGTCGACCTGGTCCTGGCGGGGCCTTCACCACCTTCACCGCGGACGCAAGCGTCTGCGGTGAAGGTGCGTCCGTCCTGCGACGCGGCCAGCGGATTTCGACAGCAGTACCCGGGAGGACCACCGTGACCACCACCGCATCCCCGACGGCAGAGCCGAACAGCGCCCGACTTCCGGCGCCGACCAGAGCGCTGCCCCTGCCACATGCGCTCGCCGACGCCCGGGTGCTCGTTATCGGCGGCAGCGTCGGCATCGGGCTCGCCGCCGCCGATCTGCTCGCCGGTATCGGCGCCGACGTCATCCTCGCGGCGCGGGACTCCGGCCGGCTCGCCACGGTCGCAGGCCAGCTCGCCGAACGGCATGACAGGAAGATCGATACCGGCGGCGTCGATGTCACCGACCCCGCCACGGTCGAAGCACTGTTTGCCTCCATCGGCACGGTCGATCACGTCTTCGTCTCCGCCGCCATGATGGCGACCGGTGTGATCGCCGAGGTCCCGGACCCCACCCGCGACGTCAACATCACGAGCAGGTTGTTCGGCGCACACCATGTCGCGCGCGCGGCCGCGCCCAGGATGCCCCCGGGCGGCTCGCTCACGTTCACCTCCGGAGTCTTCATCGACCGCCCGGCGCCGGGCGTCGCGCTGGGTGCGGCGTCGCTGGGAGCCATCGAGGCCTACACTCGCGCGCTCGCCGTGGAACTTCGTCCGTTGCGCGTCAACGCCGTGCGTCCGGGAAGCACCGACACGCCCTTGTTCCGCACCATGATCGGCGCGGCCGAAGGGCCGGCCGGACAGGCGGCTGTCGCTGCCGCCGGCGCGACGCTCCCCCTGGGCCGGGTGGCGACTGCGGCGGAGGTCGCCGCCGCCGCGCTGTTCTTCATGGCCAACAGCTACGTCACGGGCACGATCGTGACCGTGGACGGGGGCAGCACCATCGCCTGAACGGCTCGGCGGGCGCCGCTGGTGGCGCCCGTGCCCTGGCCCGACGACGTAGCCACCGGACACGGCCCGCTCCCCGCGGGCGGCAAAGAAGGCAGCCGGTGCTTTAGTGGTGCCGGCTATCTGAGGTGGCCTGTCGGGATCATGCCGATTTCGACCGGCCACCGCATGTTCAGGTCAACGTATGTACCGGGGTCAACGCACTGGATGGGAGACGTGTGAGCAGCGCGGCCATGACGGGCACGTCGATGGGTCGGGTCGGCAGGAAACAGGTGCGGACGGTGACGTTTGGTGCCACGCTGGGTCTGGGGCTCCTGCTCGGTGGGTGCGGCGGCGGGTCAACGCCCGCCAGCGCGCCCGCGGCGTCGGCGTCGGCGTCGGTGGCCGGCGCGTCCGCAGCCGCCATACCCACCAACCTGCCGACCGACCTCGACCTGGCGCCGACGGCGTCCCCGGCGGCGACAGCGACCGCAGCTGCCACCGCGACCTCGGGAATCGCCGCTCTGCGGGGAACGGTTGTTCCCAAGCACTTCCCGTTCCCCAAGGGGTCGACGCCGACGGTCGTAGCGTCCGAGGGCCTCGGGGCGACCCTTGCGTTGAGCGGTGTGACCGGGGATGAGGCGATCCGCTACTACCGCCAGGCGATGCCCGCTGCCGGCTATACGTTCGAACACCAGGTCAAGTCCGACAGCACGACAGAGCTGACTTTCGTGGGATACAACCAGCGCGTCGAAGTCGCATCGAACGGTACCGGCGCCGCCCAGACCGTGACGCTGGTCTTCGCTCCCCAGTGATCGGGTGACGTGACCGATCGCCGCGATGCCCGCGGCCGTCGCGGTCAGCCGAGCCGTCAGCGGTCAGCCGAGCCGTGAGCCGCACAGTGGCGTGGGCGGGATGAGCTGGAAGCGTTTCCCGTCCGAACTGACCTGAAGGAAGGTGTAGCAACGGTTGAGTTGACCGAAACCGGCGGTGAAGTCCACGGGAGCGGGCAGCAGTCCGTGCGCGTCATAGTCGTGCACCGCACGCAGACCGGTGATGAACCGCTGGCGGGTGGGGCAGGGCCCGGCGTCGGCAAGTCCTCGAAGGAACATGTCCGCTGAGATCCAGCCGGAGAGCGCGGCCTGCTGGTTCGGTGGCTGAAGTTGTGGTGCGTAGTAGGGCACGGCCTGGAGAAATTCCCGATGTGCGGGTGTGTCGGATTCAAAGGGGGCGTAGTCGACGAAGATGTAGACGCCGGCAAGGGTGGTTCCGAAGAGGCGCAGAACGTTCTGATCATAGCCGGTCGGGGAGAGGATGACCCGTAGGCCGGCCCGGGCGGCCCGGGCCGCCGCGACGACCTGGCCGAAGGACGCGGCGGTCACGGCACCGACGAGGACGTCCGCCCCGCTGTCCCTGATTCGTCCCCCGATGTCGGCGGCGTCGATGGGGCCGGTCACGTCGAGGGTCGCCACGACACGGACACCCGCTGACCGCAGGCTTGCGGTCAGTTCGGCGGCGACGCTCAGCGATGTAGCAGAGAAGGTCGCCTGGGCCACGACCGCGGTGTGACCGCCGTGAGCGGCGACGAAGTCCCCCCAGGTACTGATGGACGTGCCGTTGGCAATCAGGTTGGAGTAGCTGAACATGTTTTCATAGATCGTCCAGGGTGTTTCCAGGGACGTGCCGGTGACCGGTATCCCGCGGTCGTGCAGGAATGCAGCCGACCCGCTGGCCACCGAGGTGGACTCGATGATGCCGAAGACATCGTCGGTGTCGACCAGGCTGTGTGCCGCGGCGAGATTGGCAGTCGCTCGGGACTCGTCGTCGCGCCAGGTGTACACCACCTCGCGGCCGTTTATTCCACCCGCGTTGTTCGCGACGCCCAACCGGGCGTCTACACCCGCGCGGAAGGGCAGGAACAGCGAGGCCGCGTTTCCGGTGTCGGGATACAGCATCCCCAACGTGATCTGGTCCTTGGTTACTCCAGGTTCTCGACAATCGGCGGCCGTGGATGATCTGATCGGTGTATTTTGGGCGTCGCAGGCGGGGATCACGAGTCCGCATGCGAGGTAAAGTCCGGCCACGGCTGTGGCCAGCCGCCTGTACCCGTACCGGTGGCGTGCGGCCAGCTTCGCAGCACGCGGTCCCGCGGCAATTCGCCTCACGCCACCACGCTAAGCGCTTACCGGCGTCAGCCGTGGTGATTAACACGAATGGCACCCCAGCGCTACACCATCCCTTGATCCATGCCTCTGTGGCAGGGCGCTCTCACGCGAAGTTGCACCGTCCACCGCTGCGGCCGAAGCCGGGACGGGCGACGTCGAAATCCAGGTGGTTGTCCGAACCGGTGATTTTACGAAGATCGTATATGCACTGGTGTCCGGTGGCGGTGTCGTCGACGGTGACCCGCTGTGACCCGGCGTACATTGCGCCGCTGGTCCAGTCGGCGCCGCCGCTGCTGTAAGTGACCGCAAAGGAGGAGATCGGGTATCCCGCGGACGAGCGCGCGTCGCCACCGAAGATCATGAACCTGATCTCGTTCTTGGCTGGCAGAGCCCCACCTCTGGTCACGTTACCGGTGATCTGGGCGGTACCCGGGTCCGCGAGGGTGGCGAGGGCGATGGTTCCCACATAGGCGGAGTAGGTCCAGCCGTTCGCCCGGTGGTTGAAGCTGTCGACGTAGAAACGGGAGTGCACGTACTCCTGGTCACGGGTGACGTCGGGGTAGAACTCCAGCGAGAGCCCGGCTGTGCGCGCGCCCCAGTCCGTCCGCAGCGAGCCGCCCTCGACCAGGTCCGGCTGCGTGTCGGGCATGAAGTAGCCGTGTGGGAAAAGAATGCCGTTGCCAGCGGCGAACCGCGTGTAGGTGGCGTAGCTTCCGCGGACCTCGCAGGCATTCACGAAGGTGTCACCGGTGCCCGTCCGCGGATCGAAGTGCTGGCACGGCAGATACGGCTGGGCGGTCGAGCCGAGAACGAGGTCCGCGCCCACCGCGCCCGAGATCGCGACCGGTTGCCCATTGCGGTCGGTGAAACCACTGAACGGGATGGCGACCCCGAGGCCGCGGGAGGTGTCGCCGCCGTACTGGGTGGAGTCGGCAGCCTGTGCCGGCGTCGGCTGGGCGAGCACGAGCACGGTGATCGTGCTCAGCGTGAGCGCGGCGCTGCGGACTCGGCCCCTGGTAGCGGTGGTGCCCCTGGTAGCGGTGGTCGCGCCGCCGGCCGCTCGACCGGACGCTGGAAAGTATGCCCGCCGGCTGAACGGCTGGCGCAAGCGTGTCATCCTCCACCTTGTCCCTCGGTCGCAATACCGGGTTCGCCGGTGACGAACCGGAAGTCTGTCGGCGAGATTAGGGCGGAGTTGCAAAATCTGTATTCCGCGATGATGAACAACAGGTGCGCGTCGCCTGCTGTGGCGGGAAAAACAGGCAGCTTCGCGTGCTGATGGTAATTGCTGATTCCTGACGCCATGCTGGCGCGTTGTTTCGATAATCTGAATGAGCTGCCCACCCCTGACCATACATGATCGGGTCGTTATAGGCGTTAACCGCGCATACCGGACAGCGGACTATGAGGTCGGTAACAGCCAGGGCCACATGCCGACACAACTGTTTGCGTGGCCGTCACGTTCGGTCTGCTGACGGGATGGCAACCGCGCGCTTAGTCTGACGCCCGCCCAGTTGACGCCCCTGTGTTGTTCCCCGAGGCATTTTCCGGAGGTCTGCTGTGTCCGTTCCCGCCCGCCTGCGACGCCCGCGCTGGGCGCTGGCAGCGCTCGGTGCCACCGCCGGTCTGACAGCCGCGGCCGTCGGTCTCCTGCCAGCCAGCGCGCAGGCCGCCGCGCTGCCCACACCCGACCATGTGGTCGTGGTGGTGCTGGAGAACCATTCCTACTCGCAGATCATCGGTAGCTCGAGCGCGCCGTACATCAACAACACGCTGAAGAGCGGCGGCGCCAACCTCTCGTCCTCGTATGGCATTACCCACCCCAGCCAGCCCAACTACCTTGCGCTCTTCTCCGGCAGCACCCAGGGCATCACCGACGACAGCTGCTACACCCCGCAGTTCAGCAGTGCGGCCAACCTCGGCTCCGAACTCATCGGAGCGGGTCTGACCTGGGGCAGTTACAACGAGGGCCTGCCCTCGCAGGGTTCGACGGTGTGCACCAAGAGCAGCACGAAGTACGCCCGCAAGCACAACCCGTGGTTCGCCTTCAGCAATGTGCCGCTGAACACCGCCTACACGTTCACGCAGTTCCCGACCGACTACACCACATTGCCGAAGGTATCGTTCGTGGTTCCGAACCTGTGCAACGACATGCACGACTGCTCGGTCTCCACCGGTGACACGTGGGTGCAGAACAACCTCGGCGCCTACGCCACCTGGGCCAAGACCCACAACAGCCTGCTCGTCCTGACCTTCGACGAGGACAACGGTTCCAGCAGCAACCACATCGCCACCGTGGTCTACGGGCAGCACGTCATCGTGGGCGGCAGCTCGTCGACGACCTACAACCACTACAACGTGCTACGCACGCTGGAGGACCTCAGCGGCCTCACCACCCATGCGGGTAACGCCGCGACCGCAGCGGACATCACCGGTATCTGGAACTAGCAGACCGTGTACGTAGCGGACGCCCGCACCGCGTCCGAGTCGTCCGGCCCGGGTCCACACCCGGGTCGGACCCTCGGCCCGCTGCCCGCCGCCGACACCCGCGCCGTGGCCCGGCCGGCCGCTCGCACCGTGCTGCGGGCGGTGCCGCACACGGTGCTCGTGCTGGGTACGGTCAGTCTCATCACCGATGTCTCCTCGGAGATGGTCACCGCCGTTCTGCCGCTGTACCTGGTGGCCGAGCTGGGTCTGTCCCCGCTGGGCTTCGGTCTGCTCGACGGCGTCTACAACGGGGTCAGCGCACTGGTCCGCCTCGTCGGCGGCCACCTCGCCGACCGTGGCCGGCGGCACAAGACCACCGCGGCGCTCGGGTACGGCCTGTCCGCCCTGTGCAAGCCGGCCCTGCTCGCCGTCCACAGCGTGCCGTTGATCGGTGCTGTACTCGCCGTCGACCGCATGGGCAAGGGCCTGCGCACGGCTCCTCGCGACGCGATGATCTCACTTGCCGCGCCGCCCGAGGCCCAGGGCCGTTCCTTCGGCGTGCACCGGGCCATGGACACCACCGGAGCGCTGCTGGGTCCACTCACGGCTTTTTTCGTCCTGCGGACGGCTGCCGGGGGCTTCGACGCCGTTTTCGTGGTGAGCTTCTGCATCGCCACCATGGGTGTGCTGGTCCTCCTGCTCTTCGCTCCCGGACGCGTCCCGGCGCCGGCCCCGCCCAGCGGTGCCGCGGTCACCCCGGCGCCGGCCACAGGCCGGCCGGCCGCGGCGGCAGCCACGGTGTCCGTGCGCGCGGCGCTCGCTCTGTTGGGCCGACCGCACCTGCGGCGGCTCACCGGCTGCGCGTTTGTACTGGGCCTGGCAACGGTCAGCGACTCCTTTGTCTACCTGCTGCTACAGCGACGTCTGGATCTGTCCGAGCGCTGGTTCCCGCTCCTGCCGCTCGGTACGGCGGGCGCGTTCCTGTTGCTGGCCGTGCCGCTCGGCCACGCCGCCGACCGGTTCGGCCGTTGGCGGGTCTTCCTCGCCGGGCATCTGGGCCTGCTCGTGGCCTACGGGCTGCTGCTCGCGCCGACGCACGCAACGGGAGAGCCGGTCGGGCCGGTGACGGTAGCCGGCCTGGTTGTAGCCGGCCTGCCGGTCGCGGTGCTCGTCCTGCACGGCGCCTTCTACGCCGCGACCGACGGGGTGCTCATGGCGGCCGCGGCCGGCTCGGTGCCGGCCGAGCTGCGCGCCAGCGGCCTGGCGCTGGTACAGACCGGACAGGCCGGCGCCCGTTTCGGGTGTTCGTTGTCGTTCGGCGCGGTCTGGACGGCGTGGGGGAGTCACACCGCACTGATCGTCGCCACGGTGACGCTGGCGACCTGCGTCGCGGCGAGCGCGTTCATCCGGCCCATCGCAGTACCCATCGCAGCACCCAATGCGGCAGGGGAGACGATCTAGTGACCGTACGTACCCGACTGCTCGTCCTGCTCGCCGCCGTAGGGCTGCTCGCCGCGGTCGCCGTGGGCGCGGTGCGCCATGCCGCCGACCGCGGCGACCGCAGGGATCACACGGCATCCGGCCCACCGGTGACCGCAGGGCAGGTCACGCTCACCGCCGCGGGTTCGACCCGGGCGCCGATGCTGGTCTTCCGCAACATGGTCTGGGGTCCGCACCGTGACGAGCTGACATCGGTGCCGTCAGCGGACCCGGACGGTCCGCGTACCGCATCCACGGTTCACTGCCTGCGCTTCTACGCCGCGGTCGGGACCGGTATCTGCCTGCAGGCGGTGCACGCCGCGGTGTCGGACACCTTCGCGGCGGTGATACTCGACGCGGGCCTGCGCGAACAGCGGCGTTACTTCCTCGACGGCATCCCCACCCGGGCGCGGGTCTCGCCGAGCGGCCATCTGGTCGCATGGACGGTTTTCGTCAGCGGCGACTCCTACGGGGTCGGGCAGTTCTCCACCCGTACCTCGATCCTGGACACCCGCACCTGGACCCTTCAGCGCACGCTGGAGGACTACCAGGTCGTGAAGGACGGGCATGCCTACCGCAACGCCGACGTCAACTTCTGGGGCGTGACCTTCGCCGACGACGATCACTTCTACGCGACGCTCGCCACCGGCGGGAGTACCTACCTGGTCCGGGGTGACGTCGCGGCCCGCACGCTCACCACTGTGCGTGAGAACGTCGAATGTCCCTCCTTGGCACCGGACGGGACCCGGCTGGCATTCAAGAAACGGGTGCCGGGCCTTCCCGCCGATGCGCCCTGGCGGCTCTACGTCCTCGATCTTTCAACCATGGGCGAGACGCCGCTGGCCGAGAACCGGAGTGTCGACGATCAGGCGGTCTGGCTCGACGACGAGACACTCACCTACGCGCTGCCCGGGGACTTCGGCAGCGATATGTGGACGGTTGCGGCCAACGGTGGCGGCAACCCACGGCGGTTGCTGACGGCGGCGATGGCGCCGTCAGTAGTCAACGGTGTTGACGGCAGCTCTCGTCATAATTGATCTTCAATCACACTGGCAGACTGGTCTGATGGCAAGCAATCACCCAGTCTCCAATGACACGACAACCTCCCTGACGTCCCTGTCGACCACATCTGACCTGGTTTCGATACGCAGCGCAATCGCACAGGATGAGGCTGTCGAGATCTGTCGGGACCTGGTGCGGATCGACTCGGTGAACCGGGGCAGTGGTGACGGGAACGAACGGGCCATCGCCGAGTACGTTGCCGCCACACTCGCCGAGGTCGGTCTGCAGACGACCCTGCTGGAATCCGAACCGGGCCGTACAAGCGTCATCGCCAGGGTCGAAGGCCGCGACCCGAGTCGGGCGCCGCTTCTCATCCACGGTCATCTCGACGTGGTGCCGGCGGATCCGGCTGACTGGCGGGTGCACCCCTTCAGCGGCGACATCGTCGACGGGTGCCTGTGGGGGCGGGGCGCTGTCGACATGAAGGACATGGTCGCGATGACGCTCGCGGTCATCCGTGATCTTGTCCGGTCCGGTCGCCGTCCACCGCGTGATCTGGTCCTCGCCTTCGTGGCTGACGAGGAGGCTGGCGGAACCCTGGGCGCCCGCTGGCTGGTCGACAATCACCCGCAGCTGTTCGCCGACTGCACCGAGGCGATCAGCGAGGTCGGCGGCTTCTCCTACACGGTCTCCGACGACCTGCGGCTGTACCTCATCGAGACGGCCCAGAAGGGCATCGCCTGGATGAAGCTCACCGTTGCCGGCCGGGTGGGACACGGATCGATGATCAACGATGACAATGCGGTCACGGCGCTGTGCGAGGCGGTCGTGCGCCTGGGCCGCCATCGTTTCCCCGTGGTCCTGACCCCGACCGTGCGCATGTTCCTCGACTCCGTCGGCGACGCGCTCGGCATCGACGTGCACGCCGAGGACCTGGAGACCACGATCGCCAAGTTGGGGCCGATATCTCGCATGATCGGCGCCACCATCCGCAACACGGCGAACCCCACCCAGCTCAACGCCGGTGCGAAGGTCAACGTCATCCCGGGCGAGGCCACCGCCTACGTCGACGGCCGCTTCCTGCCCGGCCAGGAGGAGGAGTTCCTTCGCCAGATCGACGAACTGATCGGCCCGGCGGTCCGCCGTGACTGGGTCGTCTACGACCAGGCACTGGAAACCGGGTTCGACGGGCCGCTGGTGGACGCCATGGCCGGCGCGTTGCGGGCCGAGGACCCGGCCGCCCGGGTCGTCCCCTACATGCTCTCGGGAGGCACGGACGCCAAGTCCTTCGCCCGGCTCGGGATCCGATGCTTCGGCTTCTCCCCGCTGCTGCTACCCGCGGACCTCGACTTTGCCGGGATGTTCCACGGTGTGGACGAACGGGTGCCGGTCGAGTCGCTGCGTTTCGGTGTCCGCGTCCTGGACCGCTTCCTCGCAGCCGCATAGGGCAGCCGCATAGGGGCAGAGCCCATGGGCCCGCCCGCGCGATCCCGGGCCCGAGCGGTCGATCTCGGGTCCGGGATCGGCGTCCTGCGTCAGCTGCCGGTCGGGTCAGCTGCCGGTCGGGTCAGCTGCCGGTCGGGTCCGGGGTGACGACGAGCAGCAGGTCGCCGACCTCGACCGAGACACCGGACGAGCGGAGCAGCTCGGTGACGGTTCCCGCGTGTGGGCTGGTGACGGCCGCCTCCATCTTCATGGCCTCGATGGTCGCGAGTCGGTCACCCTGGCTGACCCGGTCGCCGGCGGCGACTGCGTAGGTGACCAGGCCGGGTAGCCCTGCGGGGATCTGGGCCGGATCGCCCGGATCGGCACGCCGGGCGGCATTGGACGCCGGCGCGATGGAGTTGTCCCGTACCGACACCGGCCGTGGCGCTCCGTTGACCCGCAGGTAGAGGGTGCGCATACCCGCGTCGTCCGGTCCACCGATGTCGTGCAGCTCGACGATGGTCTCGACACCCGGTTCGACCGTGATGACCACCGGCTTACCCGGGGTGAGGCCGTAGAAGAACTCCTCGGTGGGGATCGCCGAGCTGTTGCCGTACGCGGCCAGGGCCGCGGTGTAGTCCTTCCACGGACCCGGGAACAGCAGCCGGGACAGGGTCTCCCGCCGGCCGGCGCCGGCCAGCGCCGCGGAGTCCGCCGCACTGAGCTCGGCCGCGGGTGCGGCCGGGTGCCGGCCGGCGAGTGCGCGTTCGCGGAACGGCTCGGCGAAACCTGCCGGCGGGGTACCGAGTTCGCCCGCCAGGTAGCCCAGGACGCTCGCCGGCAGGTCGTAGCGTTGGGGATTGTCCCGCAGCGTGGCGACGTCGATGTCGCCGCTTGCGATGAACAAGGCCAGGTCCCCGACGACCTTGCTGGTCGGAGTGACCTTGATGGGTTTGCCGAGCAGGTCGTTGGCCAGGGCGTAACACTCCTGCACCTGTGACCACTTCGCGCCCAGTCCGAGTGCGATCGCCTGCTGGCGCAGGTTCGTCAGCTGCCCGCCGGGGATCTCATGGCGGTACACCGCGCCGGTCGGCGCCCGCAGGCCCGCCTCGAAGGGCGCGTAGAGATCACGCGCAGCCTCCCAGTACGGCTCCATGGCGGACAGTGCGGCCAGGTCGATCCCGGTCGCGCGCCGGGTGTGGTCGGTGGCGGCGACCAACGCGGACATGTTCGGCTGGCTGGTCCCACCCGACAGCGGCGCGGCCGCAGCGTCGACGGCGTCCGCGCCGGCGTCGGCCGCCGCGAGCAGGGTGGCGAGCTGACCGCCGGCGGTGTCGTGGGTGTGTACCTGGACGGGCAGGTCGAAGTTCGCCCGCAGCGCCGTCACCAGGATGCGCGCCGCGGCCGGTCGCAGGAGCCCCGCCATGTCCTTGACCGCGAGTACGTGGGTGCCGGCGGCGACGAGTCGTTCGGCCAGGCGGAGATAGTAGTCGAGGGTATAGATCGATTCTGCCGGATCCGCCAGGTCACCGGTGTAACACAGCGTGCCCTGGGCGACCGCGCCAGCCTCGATGACCGCGTCGATCGCCGGCCGCATCTGCTCGATGTCGTTCAGCGCGTCGAACACGCGGAAGATGTCGATACCGGTTGCGGCCGCCTCAGCGACGAACGCCCGGACCACGTCATCGGGGTACGGGGTGTAACCGACCGCGTTGCGTCCGCGCAACAGCATCTGCAGGCAGATGTTCGGTACCCGCTCGCGGATGGCGGCGAGACGTTCCCACGGGTCCTCCGCCAGGAACCGCAGCGCCACATCGTAGGTCGCCCCGCCCCAGCACTCCAGACTCAGCAGCTCGGGGGTGAGCCTGGAGTACGCGGGCGCCGCCGCGAGAATCTCAGTGGTCCGCAGGCGGGTGGCCAGCAGCGACTGATGGGCGTCACGCAAGGTGGTGTCGGTGACCGCGAGCTGCTCGGACGCCCGCAGCCGCGCCGCCCATTCCCGTGGTCCGAGCTCGGCGAGAAGCTGACGGGACCCGGCCGGCGCCATGGCGGGGGGCAACGACGGCAGTACGGTCACCGGGTCGACCAACGCGCCGGCCGGTCGCTTGTGGCCGTTGACGGTGCTGTGCGCGAGCCGGTCCAGCAGGCGGCTGGTCCGGTCGGTTCCGCCGTCACCGACCGACAGAGCGGGCCGGTCGTCCAGGAAGGACGTGGTCACCCGTCCGGCCAGGAAGTCCGGCTCTGCCAGCAACCGGCGCAGGAACGTCAGGTTCGTGCGCACACCGCGGACCCGGAACTCCGCCAGCGCCCGGCGGGCCCGCCCGGTGGCCTGCTCGAAGGTGGCGCCCCGGGTCGTCACCTTGACCAGCAGCGAGTCGAAGTACGGGGTGACCTGCGCACCCTCGTAGGTCGCCCCGTCCAGCCGGACTCCCGGGCCGCCCGGGGACTGGTATCGGGTGATCTTCCCGATGTCCGGGCGGAAGCCGTCCGCCGGGTCCTCGGTGGTCACCCGGCACTGCACCGCGGCCCCGCGGATCGTGATCGATTCCTGGGTGAGGCCCAGGTCGGCCAGAGTCGCACCGGCGGCGATCCGCAACTGGGCCGCGACCAGATCGACACCGGTGATTTCCTCGGTCACGGTGTGCTCGACCTGGATGCGCGGGTTCATCTCCATGAAGGTGTGTGAGCCGTCGGCCGCGACCAGGAACTCGACCGTGCCCGCATTGACATAGCCGACATGCCGGGCGAACGCGAGCGCATCCACGCACAGCTGGTCACGTACGGCCGGATCGAGCAGCGGCGCGGGCGCCACCTCGACGACCTTCTGATGGCGGCGCTGTACCGAACAGTCCCGCTCATAGAGGTGGACGACTTTTCCGGTCGTGTCGCCGAGAACCTGCACCTCGACGTGGCGGGGCCGGTTCACCGCCTGCTCAAGGAAGATCGTTCCATCGCCGAACGCCGCCGCCGCCTCTCTGATCGCGCTTGCCGCCGCATCGGAGAGATCATCGGCCCGGTGCACCCGGCGTAGCCCACGACCGCCACCACCGGCCGAGGCCTTCACGAACAGTGGGAAGCCCACCGACGCCGCGGCGTCGGCGGCCGCGGCCGGGTCTGTCAGTGGCGCCGAGGCCCGCAGCACCGGCAGGCCCGCGGCTACCGCAGCCTCGCGGGCGGCCACCTTGTCGCCGGTCAGGCGCAGCACGTCCGGCGGGGGACCGACAAAGGTGATGCCGGCCAGCACGCACGCTTCGGCCAGCGCCTCACTCTCCGACAGGAAGCCGTAGCCCGGGTGCAGCGCGTCCGCGCCGACCCGTTTCGCCACGGCCAGCAGGGCGTCGACATCCAGATATCCCCGGACGGGATGCCCCGGTTCGCCGAGTTCATATGCTTCATCGGCTTTTATCCGGTGTAGCGAACCCACGTCTTCGGGCGTGTAGACGGCGACAGTACGTAGGCCCAGTTCGTTCGCGGCTCGGAAGACACGGACAGCAATCTCGCTGCGGTTCGCGACCAGGACCTTGTTGATCAAAGTGGCACCCCTCCACGACGCGGACTAGCGTCCCCTCACTGGGTCGACCCCGGACGGCTGTCAACCCGGATGAATTGTCGCAGTGTTTTCGGGCACGTGCCGTTGTTGTCTCCGGCGGGCAACCGTGGTCAAGGTGCCGTTCTAGCCGCCGAGCCTGGTGGCGAACACCGCCGCCTGGGTCCGACTCTCCAGCCCGAGCTTGGACAGCAGGCTGGACACGTAGTTCTTCACCGTCTTCTCCGCCAGGAACATGCGGGTGGCGATCTGCCGGTTGGTGAGCCCTTCGGCGATGAGCGCGAGAATGCGACGCTCCTGGTCGGTCAGGCCGGCAAGCCGCCCGCCCTGGTCGGACCCCTGCCGGAGCCGACAGAGTACACGTGGCGTCACCGTGCGGTCCAGCAGCGACTGGCCGGCCGCGACCCGCCGCACGGCGTCCACCAAGGCGGTGCCACGAATCTGTTTGAGCACGTATCCGGCGGCTCCGGCCATGATCGCGGTGAACAGCGCGTCCTCGTCGTCGAACGAAGTGAGGATCAGGCAGCCAATTGTCGGGTCCTGCGAGCGGACCTGCCGGCACACCTCGATCCCACTGCCGTCCGGTAGACGTGCGTCGAGGATCGCGACGTTGGGCCGCGTCGCGAGGATCGCCTGGTCCGCACCGTCAGCGCGATCGGCTTCGCCGATCACATCGATGTCGCGCTCACCGGCAAGAAGATCGCGTAGCCCGCGTCGGACCAACTCGTGATCATCCAAAAGGAACACCCGGATCGTAGTCGCGTCCGGTGTGATCCCAACCGGCCCGGCCACGTTCGCAGATTTCTCCGACACCGTATTCTCCGCCTGACCGGGGTTGTCTGTCACTACAAGTCACATTATGCAAACAGATTCTAACCGAGTCGGTGGAGCCCGACCCCCCGCTCCCGCCTAATCGGCGGCTGCCGGTTTCCGCGGCAGCGCGTCGTGTGCGGCAGATCTCAGTGCGGCAGCATCCGGTGGTGTCCCGGGTTGCCGGGTCGTCGCTTCGACGACCCGGCAAGACCGTCACCATAATGACCGTCACCAAAAAGACAACGTTAAGTTACATTGCGTCGCATCCAACTGACCTGCGAACTGGATGATCTCAGAACTGGACTGTAATGGTTCCGCCGAGTAGTGGGATGGGCCAGAGGATCACCGCCAGGATGAAGGTGACCACCTGGGAGCCGGTATGAACCTCGTAGGTCTTGCTGACTGCGATGACGATGCCTACGACGAGCCAGACCAGGGCGACGATGGGAACCTGTGCACGGGTACGCATAGTGGTCCTTTCTGGGTCAGGGTTCCGACGATGTCCGAGGTGGCGTGGGCGTCATCTCCGGCGCCCACGCCGCGCCGCGTCTCTGATCAGACCGATTAGCGGATCTTTACCCTGGTCGCGGCGTTGAAACGTCTCATGAACGGATGTGTCGCCAATGTCTCGTGAGCACCCCGGTGCGGGAAGCGACCAGGGCATCCGGGAAGATGCGCTACCGGATTCCCGCGAGGTTGCTCGCGGCCGTCACGGTCCGGAGATTGTTCACGTGTGAGGGAGGACGTCGCCATGCGGCTGGGTAAGAGCAGTGCGGATTCAAGGCAGGCATCTGTCGAACGGGTTGTCAAGATCCTGGAAGAGTATGTCGGCGGCCTCCCGGTGGCCGGCCCGGACGAGCCGTTCGTGTTTGTCCGGACCTGGACGCTCACGCGGACCGGTTCGGACGCGCCGCTGTCGCAGACAGCACCCGCGACAGCACCCGCGGATGTGTCGTTCCAGGTCCGCTGCGCGGTGTCGCAGCGGACCACCGAGGACGACAGCGCGGACGAAGTCGACGACCAGCGGACCTACGAACAGCTCATCGGCGCGGCCCGAGCGCTGGCCGCGAACGGGTTCGGGACCGAGGAGGTCTTCGAGGGCTGGCGGACGGTCGCCCTCGAGGTTGCGTTGCCATCGGCTGCGCGGGCCGCCGAGGCCATCGGCAAGGCAAAGAAGGTCGAGAAAGCGGTGGAAGTGGAAGCTGAGAAGGCTGAGAAGGGCGAGAAGAAGCGGCGGCGTGGACTGCGCCGGCCGGAGCCCGTTTCGGTTTCCTAGCTTTCCCTGAGGCCGCCGGCCGCGCGAGGGGAACGATGATCGCGCAGCTGGCGGCTGGCGGGGAACTCGTCAGGACCAGGGCGTCCGGCGGACCCAGCGGTGGTCGGGGGCGTGACGCCGAGGGGGCCCCGCGGCCCGCAGTTCGCGGACGAACGGGAGGACCGCCACGGCGCCGAAGACGAACCCGACCACATGGGCGCCATAGGCCACGCTGCCGCCGTCGGCAACGCCCATCCCGGTGAAGTACACGTACTGCAGCACGAACCAGAAGCCGAGCACGAGCCATGCCGGCAGCCAGAACGGCAGGAAGAACAGGAACGTGACGAGCCCGATGACCCGGGCCCGCGGGAATACCACGAGGTAGGCGCCGAGAACACCGGCGATCGCACCGGACGCGCCGATGAGTGTCGTGGTCGACTCCGGTTCGAACAGTGCGAACCCGTACGCGGCCGTGTAGCCGCACACCACGTAGAAGATCAGATATAGCAACCGTCCCATGCGGTCCTCGATGTTGTTGCCGAAGACGCCAAGGAACAGCATGTTACCGAGCAGGTGCAGCCAGCTTCCGTGTAGGAACATCGACGTCAGTACCGACAGCACCGGTGACTTGACGAACGACGGCGGGGACTCCAGCTCGCAGAGCACCTGACCCTGGGCGTTCCGACCGGGGGAGCGGCCGCTCGGTACCGTCTCAAGGCGCTGGTTCTCCAGCATCTCCACGGGAATCGCTCCCCACTGGTCGAAGAACCGCTGCTGTTCACATACCTTCTGCGCGGCTGACGTGCTGGAGCCGGCAACCGAGGACACGATCGGCTCGAAGAGCACGAAGACGGCGACGTTCACCGCGATCAACAGCCAGGTCATGATCGGCCGGCGGCGAAGTGGGTTGATGTCGTGAATCGGCAGGACCACACGCTCATCCTGCCCGTGGCGCCTGCCCGGCCCACCACCGCCTCCGGGCTCTGTGCGGCTCAACCGGAACCGTACGGGAGTTTCATGATCGATTTTGTGGGTGCGGCCAGCCCGCGACGGCGGCACGCCGCCGCACCCACCGTGCCGACGGTTCCCGCCGCCAGGCGCTCTCATCGACCGGTGGGCAGAGCGCCGCCGGATATCCGAATCCGAAACGGCGGTCGATAGCGGCCGATATATGACTACGATTTTCCTGCTTTTCTCATCACGTAGTTTCCACGCTAATCAGAGACACCGTCCGCCGCTTGCGGTGAACGGTCGTCACCCTCTACCGTCTACCCCGCCGGGAGATTGTCCATTGAAAGGGGTCGGCCGCCCGCGCCGAAAACGGTGGCTTCCGAAGTCGGCAATCTACTGTATGTATGGCGCCTTCCGGGGCGCAGGATGGATGAATTTCCATTATGGCCGGCGTGTCCCCTGACGCGGGAAACGGAAAGGCTGGGGATTTGCGATCAAAAAAATCATGAACAGAAGGATCGCGGTGACGGGCATCGGGGTACTGCTCGTCACCGCCGTGCTCGGTACGGCCGGGGGCGCAGCCCGGGCAGACGGGTACCCACCGACGGCGGAAGCGGTCGGCGGCGCCACACTCGCCGACCTTCCGGCCGGGCAGGACACCGGCTATTCCGGCCATGACGATGGCCTCGACGTCGATGTGGACGACATCAATGTGGACGACACCCACGGCGACTGGGACGGAGCTCCGGGCCCAGGCCTCCCGGTGCCCCAGGAGGCGTGGGCGTGGACCCAGCTGACCGACCGTGGTGCCGAGATCCGTTATGTCACGCCCGTGAACGGCGCCTGCCCCTTTGTGACGTTCACCCCAGGGGGTAGGCAGCAGATGACTTATCCGTCGCAGGCATTCGTCAGCACTCCGGCGGCGTTTCCCAGCACGGCCACCGTGTGTACTCTGCCAGTCCCGCCAGGGACCACCGGCGCGCAGATCGACCCTGCGACGGCCGGCGCGGTTACGATCCGCCCCACCGCGAACGGGACGGTACCGGTGCCGAAGTGGCCCACTACCGGGCGTCCCGCTCACATTGCGGTGATCGGTGACACCGGGTGCCGGGTGCCGGTATCGGGGCCGGCGCAGAACTGCACACCAGAGCCGCAGTACTGGCCGATGCGGGGTGTCGCCGACAGCGCGGCGACCAGGCCGACTCCACCTGATCTCGTCATCCACGTGGGCGACTACATCTACCGGTCGAATCTCTCCGTGTCGCAGGCACAGACGCCGACGTGTGGCCCGGCAACCGGGGGAAACCCGCACACCTGGGGATGCCTGATCGCCGACTTTTTTGAGCCGGCGGCAAACCTGGTGGCACAGGCCCCGATCGTGTTCGTTCGGGGCAACCACGAGACCTGCAACCGCTCGGGCAATGTGTATTTCCGCTACCAGGCGGATACCTTGAATGCGACGGCCTGCAGTCTCCTCCCTCCGCAGTATTACACTCCGCCGGTACGGATCAACGCCGGCACCCTCGGCCTGCTGCTCCTCGACTCATCCTGCGCCGCGGCGGAGTCCATGGCCGACTGTAACCAGACGCCACAACAAAAAATCGACGAATATACTGCAGAATTCAACCGGGTGAACGCCGGTCTGGTTCAGCAGGGCGACAATTTTCTCCTCAGTCATTCACCGATCTGGACGATCAACGGCGTCACCCCGCATGGCAACCCCGAGTGGGTCGACCACAACCTCGAAACGTCAATCACGAACACCACAGCGCATCAGCTGGATCCGAGAATCAACCTGGTGCTTTCAGGCCATGTGCATCTGTATCAGATGCTCGACTTCGGGAGCCTAACCTCACCGCACCGTCCCCCCCCCAGGTGACCGTGGGCTCGTCAGGTACCGAGCTCGACCAGCAGACCTGGTTGGACAACCAGATGATCAATAAGGATGTCGACGGTTATCCGGTCAGACACCTGGTCACGCGTCCGGAGTTCGGCTATGCGGTACTCCGCTTCATCCCCGGAGCGACAACTCCTCCAATGACCTCAGATACCTGGAACCTCCGGTACTTCGACCAGTTCGGTAACCCGTCGACGGGTACGAACTGCAACCTCGTGGGAGCGCAGTTCCCCAACTGCGAATGACCGACTGACGTCGGACGTCATCCCTACCGTCACCGCGGTCGCCCGTTCCGGCAGCCGCGGTGACGGACTCGGGGGAGCATCAGCATGCGGTCATCGCATGGCGTTCTTGGTGAACGGGTTGGGTCAATAAGGACCGTGCGTCAATTACGACTGTCGCTGTGTTGGGACTGTCGGTTCGTCCACACGGGTGTTATGAGGACGACGAGCCCGGCGGCGACACCGACCTGCAGGATGTGACGTATCCAGTCGACGCCACCGGTGTGGGCGACGCCGATCGCCCCAGCGATGATGTTGCCGATCAGTGCGCCGATGATCCCGATGATTATCGTGAGCCACAAAGGGATCTTTTGCTGGCCCCGGACGACGAGGCGGGCCAGCAGGCCGATGACGAGACCGGTGAGCACGATCCAGATCAGTTGAAACACGGTGACCTTCCCCGGGCGAGACCGATACCGCTGTCGGTGATGGTCTTTCCGGGTACCGACCCCCACAAACGCCGCCGCTCCTGGCAGCGATCAGACAGGCAGTGAGTAGGCGGTGAGTCAGAGTGCGAGGAGCGCACCGATATCGATCATGATGGGGTAGGGGAGCGGAACCGACATCGGAGCGTCGGACCGGCTGCTCTACCGCCTCTGTCCTCTACCGCCCCTGTCCGCCGTCGCTGCCTCCAGTGTGACAGGTTCGTGCAGGCTACCGGGGCCGGTCGTGTTGCGCGGTAGACATGCGGTATGGGGAACAGCGGGTGGGGATCAGGCCGGTACAGCGACGTGGGGGAGTTGCTCGCCGGCGATCGGGCGCATGTGTGGCATCCGTACGCGTCGGTGACCGACCCGCTGCCGGTGTTCCCGGTGGCCTCGGCGGCCGGGGTGCGGCTGCGGCTGGCCGACGGCCGGGAGCTGATCGACGGGATGTCGTCGTGGTGGGCCGCGATTCACGGATACGCCCACCCGGTCCTCGACCAGGCCATCCGTGCCCAGCTCGACGACATGGCGCATGTGATGTTCGGGGGACTCACCCACGCCCCCGCGGTGACGCTCGCGCAGACTCTGGTTGCGATCACCCCGGCACCGCTGGCAAAGGTGTTCTTCAGCGACTCCGGGTCGGTCGCCGTCGAGGTGGCGATCAAGATGGCGTTGCAGTACGCGCGGGGGACCGGACGACCCGGGCGGACGAGACTGCTCACCGTCCGCCGTGGGTACCACGGTGATACATCCGGCGCCATGGCCGTATGCGACCCCGACACCGGCATGCATCACCTGTTCACCGGCCTGCTCCCGCGTCACCTGTTCGCGCCGGCACCGCGACCGCGTTTCGACGAACCCTGCGCCGAGCACGATGTCGCCGACATCGCCCGGTTGCTCGACCAGCACCAGCACGAGATCGCCGCTGTGATCGTCGAGCCGGTCGTTCAGGGAGCCGGGGCGATGCGCTTCTACGCGCCCGGCTGGCTCACTCGCCTGCGTGAGCTGTGCGACGCCCACGGCGTCCTGCTGATTGCGGACGAGATCGCCACCGGTTTCGGTCGGTCGGGGGAGCTGTTCGGCTGCGACCACGCCGGGATCAGCCCAGACATCATGTGTGTGGGAAAGGCCATGACCGGCGGCTACCTGTCGATGGCCGCGACCGTGTGCACGGATGAGGTGGCACGTGGGGTGTGCGCGTCCGAGGCGGGCGCGTTCATGCACGGGCCGACGTTCATGGGTAACCCGTTGGCCGCGGCTGTCGCGAACGCCAGTATCGACCTGCTGTCGGCGAGCCCGTGGCGACAGCGTGTTCGTGATCTTCAAGTTTGGTTGGAACAGGGGCTGGCGCCCGCTCGCGAGCTTGCCGGTGTCGCCGACGTCCGGACGCTCGGCGCGATCGGGGTGATCGAGACCCGCGAACCCGTGGATCTGCGGGTGATCCAGCCGTTGCTGGTGGAGCTGGGGGTCTGGGTCCGCCCCTTCGGCCGGCTCGTCTACGCGATGCCGCCGTACGTCATGACGTGTCCCGACGTGGCCGCTCTGACCGCGGCGATGGTCGAGGCGGTCGCTCGCACAACCGGTTGATCGACTCGCTCGTCCACGCGCTGACCTGCGCGAACAGGTTGTCGGGGGGATGGGGGCGTGGTGCGGATCGGTTCGCCCCTACACATCGCCCGACGGCCTGCATGTCGGGACATCATCGAAAGTGGTTGCGGTTGCGGGTCGATCCTTCGTACTCTTTGTTTCCAAGGGCGCACTGTGAGTAATAGACCGGGACGGGTCGAACCGGGACGGAGCGATCGAGGAAGGTCAACCCCAGATGATGTCACGCATTGCGTTACCTCCGCACGTGAGAATGACGCACTCTGCCGGAACAGCTGACCCTCTTGGAACGGTTGATTCGGCTAAAACGGTTGAAACCGTTGAAACGATCGAAGTCGTTGGAACGGTCGGAACGGTCGGAACGGTCGGAACAGCCGGAACGGTCGGAACAGCCGGAACGGTCGGAACAGCCGGAACGGTCGGAATGGTCGGAACGGTCGGAACAGCCGGAACGGAATCCGTCGATCGGCGCGACGGCCGCCTGCCGTCCCATTCCGGATGGGCCGGGAGTCGGGCGTTGCGAGGTGTGCGGGAATGGCTGGCCGGCCATACGGCGGACTTCGAGATCCGATCTCTTCCCCCGCTGCTGGTCCGTTACGTCATCAGTGTTGATCTTCTGTGTTTGGCGGTCGCGCTGGTGGGCCTCGTCGAGTTTCCCCTCCGATTCGCGGATCTGCTCGCGTTCGGGGCCTTCGTCCTCCTCGGCCGGCTGGCCATCGAGACGTCGCGACATCTCGGTGCGCCGGGTCACCGGGAAGAGGAGCCGTACCGGGATCTGCTGTCGACCTGGACGCTGCCCGTCGTGCTTCTCCTCCCACCGGTGTACGCGGCCGTCCTGCACCTCCCGCTCTACTGCCTCTTCCGGGCCGGGATCGGCCCGCAGCCACGGTACAAACAGCTTTTCAACGCGGCGGCTCTAGGCGTGTCCGGTTTCTGTGCATCCATCGTGCACCTCGCACTTGCTCCAACGCAGGGACCATACCGAATTGAAACGCTGGTCGGTTCCGCCGGGCGCATCGGCGCGTTGTTTCTTGCTGTCGTCACCTACACGGTGATCAACAGAGTTCTTCTGCACGGCACGCTGCGGCGCAGGCATCCCGTTCCGGCACATTCCAATACCGTACGTTCTAATACGGTAGGTTCTAATACGGTAGGTTCCAGTATCGTGCGTTCGATTCCGGTAGGTCGCCCGTTCGGGGGCGGTGGCCGCGAGATGCTCACGGTCGCCGCCACCGAGATGTGTTCCGCGATTGTCATCGCGGTGCTGTGGACCGCGCATCCGCTGCTCATGCTCGCGGCCACCCCGCCGGCACTCCTGCTCCAGCGCGGTCTGCTGCACGCGGAACTGCTCGCGGCCGCGCGTACCGACGCCAAGACCAGGCTGGCCAGCCCGGCGTACTGGCGCGAGGTAGCCGAACGTGAGGCTGCCCGGGTCCGGCGGGCGGGCCGGCCGATGTCCGTACTCATTGTGGACATCGACCATTTCAAGAGGGTCAATGATCAGTTCGGCCATCTGACCGGCGACGTCGTTCTCGCGTCGGTCGCCGACGCCCTGCGGGCGGCCACGCGCCCTCGTGATCTGGTCGGCCGCTTCGGCGGTGAGGAGTTTGTCGTCCTGCTCTGCGAGGTCGACCTGGACAACGCCGCCCATGCCGCGGAACGGATCCGACGCCAGGTGGCTGGAATGCGCTGCCGCGTCGATGGCCGGTCCGCGGGCGCGGTCATCGTGTCGGTGACCGTCTCGGTCGGTGTGGCCACGGCCAGCGGCACGGAGGTGGACCTACCCGTCCTGCTGGAGACCGCCGACGCGGCGCTCTACCGGGCCAAGGCCGACGGACGGAACCGCGTTCGTCTCGCGGCGCAGGTACCGGCCGCCCGTACCGCCTGAACGCGCTACGGGCGGTACGGGCGCCACGGGGTCGGTGGCGGGCGCCACGGGGTCGGTGGCGGGTGGCCGGTGAGGCGGTGTCGAACTACCGGGTGGCCGCGCTCGTGGTGTTCGCCAGCAGCAACATCGTCGTCACCGGTCCCACGCCACCCGGGACGGGGGTGAGCGCTCCCGCCACCGATGCCACCGCATCGGCATCCACATCGCCGACCAGGCCCGATTCGGTGACGTTCGTGCCAACGTCGATCACAGTGGCGCCAGGCCGGATGAACCCCTTGCCGATCATTTTGGGTCTGCCTACCGCGGCGACCACGACGTCCGCCTCATGTGTGATCGAGACCAGGTCGGTTGTGTGGGAGTGGCAGACCGTCACGGTTGCGTCCTCGGCCAGCAGCAGCAGGGCCGCGGGCTTGCCGACCACCGGGCTGCGTCCGATCACCACCACCCGGGTGCCCTCCAGCTTGATGTCGCCCCGGTGCAGGATCTCCAGGACCGCGGCGGCGGTGGCCGGGGCGAAGCCCGGCAGGCCGAGGGCCAGGCGGCCCAGGCTCAGCGGGTTCATCCCGTCCACGTCCTTGTGCGGTGGGATGTGGGTTCCGATCTCACTGGCGGACAGCCCGGACGGTAGGGGAGTCTGCACGATCAGACCGTGCACCTCGTCGTCGGCAGCGAGCCGGTCGACCGTAGCCAGGAGCTCCGCGCGGTCACCGGAGAGCTCGTGGATCATGCAGCGCACACCCACCTTGGCGGCGCCGCGCTCGATGACCTTCACGTAGGACCGGGCGGCCGCGTCGGTTGTCGGCAATACCACCGCCAACGTCGGCACGACCCCTTTCTGGCGCAGCCGTTCGGTGTTCTCGACCACGCCCCGGCCGACTTCGGCGGCCATGGACCGCCCATCGAGCAATCTCATGATCCTGTCTCTT
>NZ_CAUVXL010000133.1:0-27053 GCF_963555915.1 Protofrankia sp. Cas4 | reverse complement strand
CGATATGCACGATTGCGTCCGCTGCAGACACAGACGTCAGATGGTCTGCGAGGACGGCGGCGGCACGGTCCCGGTTCACCGCGTCCGTCATCGCCGCGGTGTTCACCCGCACATTGATCGCGGCGCTGGCCAACGCGGCGCGTGCACACGCGGCAGCCACCCCCACGTCGCTGAGGACGTTGACGTTTGCGCCGTCGACAATCGCCGCGCACAGCCCCACCACGTCCGCCGCCACCGCCGCCGTCCGCAGCGGTACCTCGGCCGCTCCGACCAGCGCGGCCTGGATCGCCCGACTGCGTTCGGCACGTTCGCCGTCGGTGTCTTTCGGCAGTTTGTAGGCGTCGCTGACGGCCGCGAACGCCCGGGCGTCGGCGTCGGCGAGCGCCAGCGCCTCGATCCGGGCCTTGTCTGCGTCGGTCCGAGCCGCGAGCATCGTCGCCTCGTGCGCGGCGTAACGGGGCTTTCCGATCGTCAGATTGCAGACCATGCTCACCAGCGCCGCGCCCAGAGCGGCCTGTAGAGCAGCGGCTGCTCCGCCACCCGGCGCCGGCGCGGGTGAAGCCAGGTCGGCGAGGAATCCCGCGAGTGTCTCGTCGTCCATAGCACCCTCTTTGCCTTTTACCTGTCGATGATTCCCAAGGTTGCCCATACCCACGCGGACGCCGTCCGGGTCGGGATGGACGACGGCCGGTCTGTACGGCCGACCGGACTGCACCGTAGCAAGCCGACGGGACGCCGGTGGCGACGAAACAGCGATGATCGGTATTCAGTGTCGGGTCAATCGGGATGTCGATGCGACCGGGATGTGGATGGGAGGGTGGATGGGAGGCGCGGATCGTCAGGCGGCCGCATGGGAGTGTCCCGTGGTCGGCCCGGCCCGACGCTCCCGCCGGCTCAGGTCGGCAGGTCTGGCCGGAAGGTCCGAGACGATCTCGATGCTGGTCGGCCGTTTGAATTTGGCGAGGCCTTCCTCGCAGCGTTCCGCCAGGTCATAGCGCAACGTGGCGTCCGGGATGTCCACCGGTACGACGAGCGCGACGGGCACCTCGCCGAGAACGGCGTCCGGCCGGCTCACGACCGCGGCGTGGCGCACCCGTGGGTCGGCGAGCAGGATCGCCTCGACCTCGCGAGGGTACACCTTCTCACCACCACGGTTGATCACGTCGTCGGTGCGGCCGGACAGGAAGAGATAGCCGTCCGAGTCGAGAAAACCGATGTCGCCGGTGTCGAGCCAACCGTCGTGGGTGAATCTGTCGCGGCCGGTCGGACCCGCATAGGCGCGAATCACCCCTGGCCCGCGGACCTGCACCGTGCCGACCATGTCGGGCGGGCACACCGTGCCGTTGTCATCGACGACGCGGACCTCGCTGTCGACCGGCACGCCCACCGAACCCGGCTTGCGGGTCCCATGCGGCGGATTGGCCGTGATCAGGCTTCCGGCCTCGGTCATGCCATATGTTTCCAGTACGGGAATACCGGTTGCGGCCTCGAATGCCCGTAACACCTCGACGGGCAGGGGAGCCGCGGCGGACCGCACGAACCGGACGCGGCAGTCATGGGCTCGGGCCACCTGTGGATCTCTGGCCAGTAGCGCCAGGATCGCCGGAACGGCGTTGATCCAGGTCACCCGCTGCCTGTTGATCATCCCCCAGAAGCCGCGGCGGCGGAACCGGCGGTCGAGAACGAGGGTCGCGCCGCTGCACAAGGTGGCAAGCAGCCCCACCACCTGTGTGTTGACGTGTACCAGCGGCAGGGGGTTGTAGCCGATGTCGGTGTGGCCCAGTTGGTGGTGGCGGGCGACGGTCGCGGCGACGTGCGAGAGCTGATCGATGTCGAGAAAGACCTGAGTGGCGGGTCCGGCTGTTCCCGAACCCGCCAGCAGGACTCCGCCCCGCATCCCCTGACATTGATCAAAGTTGGTGGCGGCCGGTCGGTCGACGTCCTCGAGCCGGTTACCCGCCAGGCGCGGGTTGAGCTGCCGCACCCCGGCCGGAATCGGTAGTGACCGATCGGTCACCACCAGGTCGGGTCGCGCACGTCGAAGGGCACGCTCCAGTTCCGCGGGCGGCGAGTCCGGATCCAGCGGTACAGCGTGCCGCCCGCTGGCAATTGTCGCCAGGAAGACGACCGCGAAGTCGAGCGGGTCGGACACGCCGATCGCGATCCGGCGTCCGGCCGGTGGGCCACACGCGTCCAGATCGGCCCACCAACCACGGACCAGAGCCAACATCTCGCTGTATGTAATAGAACGGTTGCCGTGTGCCTCCCTGAGGTATGTCTGGCGCGGTTGTTCGCGAGCGCGTGCGTCCAACCAGTTGATCACCGATGTCACGTTCACCGCCGTTGTCAACGTTCAGTGTTCAGTAAATGAGCTCGCCCCGGTATCGAGGACTCCTCGTTCCCGCGGTCCGCGATTAGCGTGCCGCTCGTAGGACCTGTCCGGATCGGGCGTCCCAGATCGCTATATCAATTATGGTGCGCCTGATAAACCAGCGTGTCGGGTGTCGCGAGTCACACGGGTGAACTCCCGCCCGCGCGGGGCGATTTATCTCACACATCCGGCAGCGCCCTAACACGAGCTTAAGGCGTTTCCACCCGTTTGGACGGCGCTTGTCCGGCGCAGGACCATCGACCCGATTTCCCCGCGGTGTCCGGAGGTCTTTTCATCGGATCAGCCGTTGGCCGACTCTGCGGAACCGCGGGGGACTCGCGTGCATTCTACTTGACATAATGTCGATTATCGGCGCTTTGGACACCCGGCGGGGGAGGGCCGAGCAGGCACCCGGGTCGCGGCGGCGCGTGCTCGGCCCCGCCACGACCCGTCAGCGTTCAGGTCTCAGGTCGCCACGTCGAGATCAAGCGCGAGGGAGTTCATGCAGTACCGCTGACGGGTCGGTTCCGGACCGTCGTCGAACACATGTCCGAGATGTGATCCACACCGTCGGCACCGTACCTCGGTCCGGATCATGCCGTGTGACCTGTCCTCCACCAGCTCCACCGCCTCGGCCACGGCCGGCTGGAAGAAACTCGGCCAACCCGAACCGGACTCGTACTTCGTGGACGAGTCGAACAAGGCGTTGCCGCAGGCGCCGCAACGGTAGATTCCCGTTTCCTTGCTGTAGGTGTATGCGCCGGTGAAGGGTGGTTCGGTCGCCGCGTCACGCAGCACGGCGTACCGCTCCGGCGAAAGCTCCCGGCGCCACTCCTCGTCGGTCTTCACGACCTGCTCCGCTGTCACGGTGCCCTCCCTGTCATCGGTGTCAGGCTTCGCCGACCGGCGCGCCGAGGCCTTCGGCGCGTAGCGGCCCCCGATGTGTGACGTCTGATGTTTCGGCTTTGTTCCGGGACGCTGCCACGGCAACCGGACCTGCGCCCGCCAGACCACACGCGGCTGCCGCCACCGCGACCGCCGCCGACAGCGGAGCGACCTGATGGCGTGCCCCTGCGGCGACCAACAGGGCCGCGTCGGCCGCGTCGACAAGCATTCCCGCCCACAACCAGGTCCGAATCTGTTCGGGTTCCCCTCGGGTGGACGCCGTGAGCAACCCGGCGCCGAGGGCCAGATCACGGACGGCCGCCACTCGTGTTATCCATGCCGTCCGTTCGGCGGTTACCCGGTCTATCCCAGCGATTCGCGCGAATCCGGCCGGACGTGTCAGCAAGCCGACACCGATCGCGCACCGTGTGACGCCAAGCAGCGCCACACGCGGACTGTGCGTGGCGGGAATCGGCGTCACGGCGATCGTTCTTCTACGTAGTGTGAGCACGATCTCGTTACCCGCCTTGTCGTCGTGGGAACGTCGAACAGGGTCTGTGCGTTGGTGATTCTGAGTTCCTCACTGGTACCGACGCTCGGGAGGGTTTTTTATGGGCGAGCGCATCCTGCGAGGCAGCCGGCTAGGTGCGGTGTCCTACGAGACGGATCGCAGCACTGAACTCGCGCCACGCCAGACCGCGTCCTACGACTGCCCGAACGGCCACCAGTTCACCATGCCCTTCGCCGCCGAGGCCGAGGTCCCGGCGGTCTGGGAGTGCCGTGTCTGTGGTGCCGGGTCGGTCATCGTCAACGGCGAGGTCCCGGAGCCGAAGAAGAGCAAGCCCCCGCGCACCCATTGGGACATGCTCATGGAGCGGCGTACCACCGACGACCTCGAAGAGGTCTTGGCCGAGCGACTTGCCGTTCTGCGGGGCACCGGTCAGGACCGCCGCTCCGCCTGACGCGACCTTCGCGGCGGCGGCAGCAGCAATCGACAGATGATGTGGCCGACCGGGTCCTCCGGCCGGCCACACCCATGTTCGCCCTGTTCGCAGGGGTCCTGTTCACGAGGACACGGCTTACGAGGACACGGCCTACCAGGACACGGCTCACGGAGACACGGCTCACGGAGACACGCCCGTCGTTGAGCGGTCGGAGTGGTCCGCGCCGTCTGCGCGCGCAGCGGGAACGTAGCCGGTATCCGCGCTGGCCAAGCGGTGGCGCTCGCCGGGCGCGGCCGGCCGGCCGTGACGGGTCGTCAGAGCCCACCAGGTTACCCGCCACAGGGCTTCCGTCACGATCGCGCGGTTCATCTTCGATCGTCCGTGTTCGCGTTCGACAAAAGTGATCGGAACCTCCAGAATCCGGAACCCCGATCGCCAGGCCTGCCAGGTGAGGTCTACCTGGAAACAGTACCCCTGTGATGCCACCTGTCCAAGATCGCGGCTTTGCAGAACCGGTGCCCGGTACGCCCGGAAGCCGGCGGTCGCGTCCGCCAGCGGCATGCCGAGGACGGCCCGCACGTAGACGTTGGCTCCGCGTGAGAGCAGCAGGCGTGAACGCGGCCAGTTGCGTACCTCTCCCCCGGTGACCCACCGGGAACCGATCACCAGATCGGCGTCTCGCAGGGCGGCGAGCAGCCGCGGGAGTTCCTCGGGCTGGTGGGAGCCGTCAGCGTCCATTTCGACCAGGACGTCGTAGCCGTGGCGCAGGCCCCAGTCGAAACCGGCCACATAGGCTGCGCCGAGGCCGTTCTTGGCGTCGCGGTGGAGCACGTGAACGCGCGGATCGGCCGCTGCGATCCCATCGGCGATCTCCCCGGTGCCGTCGGGACTCGCGTCGTCGATGATCAGAAGGTCCACGTCCGGGTTGGCCGCGCGGAGCCGTATGACCGTGTTGTGAAGGCTCTCCCGCTCGTTGTAGGTCGGAACACACACGAGAACGCGCTCGTCGTCCACGCGTCTCCTTTCGGTGTCGCCAGCGGTGTCGGCGTCGCCAGCGGCGTCGGCATCATCAGCGGTGTCGGTGTCGCCGTCTGGGCCCCCCTGCCCACGGGAAGGCTGCCCCGCCCGCAGGCCGAACGCTACAGCGAGTAGTCCAAGAATCACCAGCAGCATCTCCGGGGCGACGCCGACGCGGTCGGCGAGCGTTCGGCTCGTGCGCAGCGGGAGCGAGGCGGTCAGGACGGCGGTCTCGTACAGGCCGGACTCTGCGACGATCCGGCCATCAGGTGCGATGATCGCGCTCTGACCGCTGGTGGACACTTGGATGGCGGCTCGCCCGTGTTCCACCGCTCGTAGTCGTGTCATCGCCAACTGTTGCTCGCTTTCGCCTTTGCGCCCGAACGAGGCGTTGTTGGTCTGTACCACCAGTAGTCGCGCACCCGTGTTGACGGCATCGCGGACAAGACCGTCATAGGCCACTTCGAAGCAGATGACGTCGCCGATCGTGACTCCGCCGATGGTGACCGTTCCGACGCCGTTGCCGTGCACGAAGTCGTTGGGCATTTCGGTGGCGAACCGTTTGACGAGCTTTTCCAGGACGGTCCGGCCCGGCAGATACTCCGCGAACGGCACCGGATGCTGTTTGACGTATATCTGGCCGGTCCAGCCGTCGGCGTCCCACCCCAGACCCGCGTTGCGCACCTTTCCCCTCCCCGGCCCGTCGAGGACCGCGCCGACGAGGATGGGAGCGCCCACTGCCCGGGCCGCACGGTCGAGCATGGCGGCGGCGCGGGCGTCCGCGAACGGGTCGACGTCGGAGGCGTTCTCCGGCCACAGGACGAGGTTCGGACGCGGGGTGCGCCCGGCTGTGACATCCGCCCCGAGGCGTTCGGTCGCTGCCACGTGGTTGGCGGTGACCTGGAACATGCGTCCGAGTGCGTCCAGGCCACCGGACCGCGGGACGTTGCCCTGGACGGCCGCGACCTGTGCCGTGCCGACCTGTGCGGCGCTGGGCAGCGGTACGGCGAGCCCGAGCAGCGCCACGGCTACGGCGGCGCCCAGCAGGCCAAGGGGCGCGCGACGATCGTCAGATCGCGCGCCCGCAGGCCGCAGTCCCCGGAGCAGCAGGCCAAGGGGCGCGGTGGTGGCCCGCCGTCCCGCCTGGACGCGCCTGGCAGCCACCATGGATGTGCCGAGCGGGCCCAGGGCGAGAACGGCGGCGGCCAGCAGCGCCCCGCAGCCGGCAACGGCGGCGGTCACCAGCGGGGAGCCGCCGAGCGCCGCCAGGGGTGTCAGTGGTGTATCCCCCTGGCTGAAGGCCAGCTTTCCCCACGGGAACCCGCCGAACGGTGCGCGTCCACGCAGCGCTTCCTGGCCGACCCACACCGCGGCGACCCACAACGGCCAGCCACGCACGCGAGTGACCAGCGTCGTCGCGGGCGCCACCAACGCGAGCAGGGCGGCTTCGCCGACCGAGAGCACGACCCAGCCGTCAACCCCGACGAAGATGACAAACCGCAGCATCGACAGCATGAAAGCGAGGCCGAACAGCATGCCCAGACCGGCCGAGCGCGCCAGCGGCATGCCGCGTACCAGCAGGGTGATGGCGGCTACCGCGACCGGCGCCAGCGGCCAGAGCCCCACCGGGGGGAATGCGAGGTACAGCGCGATTCCGGCCGCGACGGCGAGCGCCGGCCGGGTCAGGCGGCGGGCCCGGGCGCTGGCCGTACGCATCAGCGGTGAGCCTTCGCCGGTGCGACCCGCGGTCGGCATGTCCTGGGCTGTCACAGTCCCAGTGTCGGTCACCGCTGCGCCGGGGATCGACCGGGTCGGCGGATTGCCCACCCGCGATCGTGTCAGCCGGTCCCGGTCCCTGGATGGGCGGTGCCCGCGCGTTGGGGAGCCGGTTGTCCGGGGTCGGTCCCGCGGTGACCTACGGCATCCCGACGGTCGGCAAGTGGCAACAGCGCCACGCCGATGATGATCAGAGTGAGGGATCCGATTTTGATCCAGTTTGCGGTTTCCGTACCTATGACAATGCCGATGACGGCGACCGACGCGGTGCCAAGTGCGCCGAAAGCCGCATAGGAAATACTCGGGCCCAACCCGGTGAGCGCGATCGCGAACAGGTAGGTGGTCAGGAGAAATCCGACCACGGCAAGCATCGAGGGCATCAGGTTGCGGAATCCGTGGGACGCGGCCAGCGCATAGGTGGCTGCCACGTCACAGGCTATCGCGGCCAACAGAGCCAGCCAGGTCATCGGCGTCCTCCGGGTATGGTCGGGCTTTTTCTTGTGGCGGGCGCCGCGGCGGCGGGCGGGGGCGCCACGGGTCGCGCTGGAGTGGGTGGTGCCACCGCAGGTGATGTCCGTGATGGTCATGACTGCTCCTGGGTCACGCGAGGTGATCGAGCATTCGGGCCGGCGGAATCCCATACACGCAGAACCTCGGGTACCCGCAGAACTACGGGTACCCGCAATCCCGGGTATCGGGAATCCGGCGTCCTGCGGATCGGATCCGGCTGGAACAGGCACCGACGCTACTACGCACAGCATGCAAACATGTGCTCTACGTGTCTTCACATCTCATGCGCCGCCGCCGTGGCCGGATTGAGGTAAGTAGCCAGGCGTTGCGGATAGTGGGCAAATAGTGGTCAACGAAGGCCCGGTTATCGCGCTGAGTAGTTAATTAGTTGTGGAGTTGTTCTGTCTGCGATGAGGACGACCGTGTCCAGACCGCGACACGCCCAGGTCGCCAACAGCACCAGCGCAACCGCCGTTCGCAGCGGAGAGGTCGCCGACCTGGGGAAACAGGAAATAGACGCAGATGGAACGCCCGGTTGACACCGGCGGAGTCAGGGCGGGTACGGTCCATGTCGTCCACTCGTGAGGCGGCTGCGTCAGCGCCTTCCCTGTCGGCAGACCGGCCGGTGGTCGTCGGGCGCAGGTGCGTCCGACGACCACCCGGTACCAGGCCCGGTCGGCGGTGGGGTCGGACAGGAAGTTCGTCACCGCCGGCGAAGGGGGAGCTGGAAGGCAGCCCGAAGGGTCCCGGTCGTCCCCTAGACAACGATCCCCTGCCCGCATCCGGCGCGCCGGGGATCGGTCCGAAGGACGGTCCGGGGCTCTTCGAAGTCCCTGCTGCCGAAGTCCTTACTGTCGGCGCCCGGGTTGTCGGCTTGCGATCATCCGGGTGGGGCCATCCCGGTTCCGGGTGAGGTCATCCCGTCCGGGCCAACAGATCGTGGACGACCGTGCCGCGCACGACCGTGCGCAGACATGTCGGGTCCGGGCCGTCAAGGTCGGGGAGCCCCGTTATGCCCGCTCGTGGATCGGTCGACCATGCCGTGACCCGGTCGTCGGGCACCTGGACGACCAGCTCCCCCGCTACCTGCCACACGGCGAACGTCGCCGGCGCGCCGGGCGTGAGAACCCCGCTGCCGTCACCGTCCGCGCGGGCCGCTCGCCAGCCGCCTCTCGTCGCGGCCGAGAAGGCCGCCCGGGCGCTGAGCGCGGAGGCCGGCGTGTGGTGTGCGACCGCGGCGCGCACACCACCCCACGGGTCCAGCGGGGTCACCGGAGCATCCGAGGACAGCGCCAGGACGACCCCGGCGGCGGCCATCGCCGCCAACGGGTTCATCGCCCGGGCGCGGTCGGCTCCCAGCCGCCGTGTGTACATCCCGTCCGGACCCCCCCAACAGGCGTCGAACGCGGGCTGCACGCCGGCTACCAGGCCGAGGCGGGCCATCCGGGCGATCTGGGTGACGTCGGCCATCTCGCAGTGTTCGACGCGGTGGCGTGCGGCCAGGACCAGGGACAACCCGACCTTGTCGGCCGCTCGTTCACAACCGTCCAGGACGATGTCGAGGGCCGCGTCGCCGATGGCGTGGAAGCCGGCCTGCAGACCCGCCTCACTGGCCCGGACCACCACCTCGTACACCGCGTCCGCATCCAGCTGCGCCACGCCGTGGTCGCCGGGTGCGTCGGTGTATGCGACCCGCAACGCCGCGGTGTGTGATCCCAGCGAGCCGTCGACGAACAGGTCGCCGCCGAGCCCGACCCCGAGCGCCACCGCGGTTTCGACGTCCCCGGCCCAGTATCCGTAGATGGCGGGGCCCGCCTCGGCGGACGCGAGCGCGAGCAGGTCGCTCAGGTCGTCGGCGCTGGAGACCTCCGGCCCCGCCATCTCGTGCAACGCCGCGATGCCCAGCGCGGCGGCGTGGGCGCGCACGCGCCGCTGGGCGGCCCGCCGCTGCCGGGCGGACACGCTGTCGTACGCGGCGCTGCGGGCAACGTGGTGGGCTTCGCCCTGGCAGTGGCCATCGCCGAGCCATCCCGACATGCCGGCGGCGCCACAGCGGTCCGCCAGCGCTGAGGACACGACGGCGCGGTGACCATCGATGCGGGCGAGGTAGACCGACACTCCTGCGGCCGCCCGGTCGAGCTCGGCGGCGCTGGGCGGGCGGTCTTCCGGCCAGGCCGTGTCATCCCAGCCGGTGCCGAGCACCGTGGTCGCGGGATGCCGCCTGACGTGGTCGGCGAGTTGGTCCAGCGCGGCCGCCAGGGATCGCGCTGAGCTCAGGTCGAGACCGTCGAGCGCGAGTCCGGTCGCGGTCATGTGCACGTGGGCGTCCACGAATGCGGGGGTGACCAGGGCATCGTCGAGCTCCACGATCTCCTCGACGGTCTCGTCGAGGGTCATCGCCTCGGCGGCCGCGGCCGAGCCGACCCAGGCAACCACGTCGTGGTCGACCAGCATCGCGGTCGCGAACGGCGCGGCCGGGCTGTGCACCCGGCCACCGCGATAGAGGACGCGGTTACCGGCCGGTCGCGGCCCCCCGACTGCACCTGGGTTCGACGACATGTCGGTCACGGATGCCAGTCTGCCCGCTGTGAACCCGTTGTGGTCGCCTGCGACCTGTGAGGCCGTGGGTCGGGGGCCGTCGGGGGCCACTCTCGCGGCCTTTGGCCGGGTGTTACAGCGCGGGTGGCCGGGCCTCGTACGGGGTGGACAGGACGACCATGGTGCGGGTGGAGACGTTCGCCGCGGCGCGGATCTCCTGCAGCAGGCCCTCAAGGTTGCCCGGACCAGCGACCCGGACCTTGAGCAGATAGCTCTCCTCGCCGGCCACGCTGTGGCATGCCTCGATCGCGTCCAGGCGGCGCAGGCGGTCGGGCGCGTCGTCCGGCTGGCTCGGGTCGATCGGTTTGATGGAGATGAATGCGGTGAGCGGGAGCCCGACCTGGGAGGTGTCGATCAGGGCCGCGTAAGAGGTGATCACGCCCCGTTGCTCAAGCCGTCGCACCCGCTGGTGAACCGCGGACACGGACAGACCGGTGGCCCGGCCCAGATCGGTGTAGCTCATCCGACCGTCCCGGCACAGCAGACGGACGATCTCGCGGTCAAGGTCTTCCAACACGATCAGGAGCGTACGCAGCTCGCCGATGATCGACGCGCCACGCCCTCGTCCTCCCCCGATCCGTGGCCGGCCGTTGGACGTCGCGGGGTCCGTGGAACGAACCTCGTGCGATGTCCAACGGTAGGTAGTACGTGACCATCGGTGTTGCCTGGTTGGATGCAACTACCTGGGCACGAGGCGGCTTCGGCCCTGGACACCGACGTCCCTTACTGTGGCCCACCGGTGTTCATTACGGAAGAGGTGAGGCGTGGGGCTGGCCGAGCGGCTCGCGGGCAAGCGTGTCCTCGTCACGGGAGCGACCGGTTTCGTGGGCGAGGCACTGCTGGAACGGCTGCTTTCCGATCTGCCCGACACCCGGGTGGTCGTCCTCATCCGTCCCCGCGCAGGCAGAAGTGGGCAGGCCCGCCTGCGGAGTCTCGTGGCCAAGCCGGCCTTTGCCGCATGGCGCGAGCGCCTGGGTGCCGACGGTGTCGAGCAGGTGCTACGCGACCGGATCACGGTCCTTGAAGGCGATCTCGAACGGATCCCGGCCATTCCGGCGGATGTCGACGTCGTCGTCCACTGTGCCGGCGAGGTGTCGTTCGACCCGCCGATCGACACGGGTTTCGCCATGAACCTCGGGGGCGTCCAGGAGCTGCTGCGGGCCATTGGAGACAGCGGTGCCAGACCTCATCTGGTGCACATCTCCACGGCATACGTGGCCGGGCTGCGATCGGGGCATGTGGCTGAGGGCCGCCTCGTGCACAACGTCGACTGGCGGGCCGAGCAGGCCGCCGCGCAGCGAGCCCGGCTCGCGGCCGAGGACGCCTCGCGGACCCCGGCGGAGCTGCGCCGGTTCCGGGCCGAGGCCGAGGCTGAACACATCCGGGCCGGCGCGCAGACGGTCTCCCGGGAAGCCGAACGCCGCCGCCGCAGGTGGGTGGAGCGCCGGCTCGTCGACGCGGGCGGCGAGCGGGCCCGGGTTCTGGGCTGGACGGACTGCTACACGTTCACCAAGGCCCTCGCCGAGCGTTATCTGGAAGCCGAACGTGCCGGTCTGCCGCTGACCATCATGCGTCCGTCCATCATCGAGAGCGCGTTGGCCCGCCCGTTCCCGGGCTGGATCGAGGGCTTCAAGATGGCCGAGCCGCTGATCCTCGCCTACGGCCGTGGGGAGCTGCCGGATTTCCCCGCCTCTCCGGACGGGATCATCGACATCATCCCCGTCGATCTGGTCGTCAATGCGATCTTGGCTGCGACCGCGGCGACGCCGCCGGCATCGACCCCGGCTTATTACACCGTGTGTTCGGGTTTCCGTAATCCGCTGTTGTTTCGTGACCTTTATGAGAATGTCCGCGAATACTTCGGGCGCCACCCGTTGACCAAGCCCGGTCGTGGCGCCATCGCCGCCGCCGACTGGCGTTTCGCCGGGGCTGCCACGGTCGAGAGCCAACTGCGGCGCGGCGAGCGTTTCGCGGAGATCGCGGGAAAGGCGCTCGGGTACGCTCCGCGCTCGGACCGGGTCCGTCAGGCCGCCCGGGACCTGGAGCAGCTCGATGAGCGGCTGGCGTTCCTGCGGCGCTACCAGGACCTCTACCGTTCCTATACCAAGGCGGAGCTGGTCTACGTCGACGACGCGACCCGCGCGCTGGCCCAGAGCCTCGACCCGGGCGACGCCGAACAGTTCGGCTTCGATCCGGCCTGCTACGACTGGCGCACCTACCTACAAGAGATCCACTTTCCGAGCGTCACCTCGACTTTCCGCGGTCCGGAAAAGCCCGCGGCCGCGGCCCGGCGGGCGTCGCACGCCCTTGTCGGCGGCCCGGACACGCTCGCGGTGTTCGATCTGGACGGGACGCTGGTGTCCTCGACCGTGGTCGAGTCGTATCTGTGGCTGCGCCTGACCGACCAGAGCCTCGCGGCGCGCGGACGCGAACTCGCCCAGCTCGCCCGCGCGCTGCCCGGATATGTGCGGGCTGAGCGGCGCGACCGGGGACATCTCATCCGGGCGGTGTACACGCGCTATGCCGGCGCAGACCCCGACGAGCTCGCCCGCCTCGTCGACGAGGTCGCCGGTGACATCCTGCTGCGTCGGGTGAAGGCGGGAGCGATCCGCCGGATCCGCGAGCACCGGGACGCCGGGCACCGGACCGTCCTGCTGACCGGCGCGGTCGAGGTCCTCACCCGTCCGCTGGCACCGCTGTTCGACGAGGTCGTCGCCACCCGGCTCGCAGTCGGGACGGACGGGCGCGCCACCGGCCGTCTGGTCTCGGCACCGCTGGTCGGTGACTCCCGGGCCGCCTGGCTGGACCACTATGCCAAGCGAGTGGGAGCGGATCTGTCGGCATCCTGGGCATATGCGGACAGCCAGTCGGACCTGCCGATGTTGCGTGCCGTCGGCAACCCGGTCGCGGTCAATCCGGACCTGCCGCTGTACCGGGTGGCCCGCCGATCCGGCTGGCCGATCGAGGAGTGGGCCTCGACCCGTGGCGAACCACGTGCAGTGGTCGGCAGCCGGCGTGAGCGCAACGCTCATGCCGGCGCAGCTCATGCCGGCGTCGGCGGCTCGTCCGCGGGCGGCCCGGTTCGCGTCCGCACATCACGGCTGGGAGCCGACCGGTGAGCCGCGCGTTGGAGCTGTACCGTTCCATGCCCCGCTACCTGGCCACCCGGGCGGTGTCGGGTCGGCTGCCCGCCCTGGCCGGCGCCGCGGCGACGACGACGGCGCCGCTGCGGTTGACCGACGGGCCCGTCCCGGCCCTGCCGGGCGAGGGATGGGTCACGATCCGTCCACGGCTGTCGGGGATCTGCGGTTCGGACCTCGCCACCGTCACCGGCCAGTCGTCGTTCTACTTCACGTCCCTGGTGTCCATGCCCTTCGTCCCCGGGCATGAGATCGTGGCCGACACCCAGACGGATGTGACCCTTGAGGACGGCACCGAGTTGCCGGCTGGCAGCAGGGTGGTACTCGACCCGGTCCTGGGCTGCGCGGCCCGGGGCGTCGCGGCCTGTGCCGGCTGCGCCGCCGGACACACCAGCCGCTGCGATCGGGTCACCTCCGGTCACCTGTCCCCCGGGCTGCAGACCGGCTCCTGCGCGCAGACCGGCGGCGGGTGGAGCCGGGCGCTGGTCGCCCACCGTTCGCAGCTGTACCCGGTGCCGGCGGACCTGCCCGACGAGCGGGCGGTACTGGTCGAGCCGCTTGCGTGCGCCGTGCACACCGCGCTGCGGGCCCGGGTCGCCGACGGCGATCGGGTTCTGATCATCGGCGCCGGTTCGGTGGGGTTGTTGACCTTGCTGGCGCTGCGCGCCTACACCAGGGCCGGCCTGGTCACGGTCGTGGCCAAGCACCGTCATCAGGTGGAGCTGGCGCGGCGGTTCGGAGCGGATGAGATTCTGCCCCCTGCGTCCGCGGTCGGCGGCGTGCGTCGCGGTACCCGTGCGCTCAAACTGGAGCCGGACGTCGGGCCGCCGTATCTGCTCGGCGGTGTGGACGTCGCGATCGACTGCGCCGGCAGCGCTTCGTCGCTGTCGACGGCGCTGCGCGTCACCCGTGCCGGTGGGCGGGTGGTCCTGTCGGGGGTTCCCACCGGTTCGGTCGATCTGACCCCGCTGTGGTTCCGGGAACTGGAGCTGGTGGGTACCTACGCCTCCAGCGTCGGTCGACCCCGGCCCGCGGACGGACCCGCGGACGGACCCGCGGACGGACCCGCGCAGCGGCCGGAGGACCCGGCGTCGGATCGTCCGGACTTCGTCCGGGCACTGGAGCTCGCGGCAACTGCCCCGCTGGACGGGGTTGTGTCGGCGACCTACCCGTTGGACCGTTGGCGGGACGCGTTGGACCACGCGCTCGGCGCAGGGCGTCTCGGCGCGGTCAAGGTCGCCTTCGACCTGACGGCGGCGTGATGGGGCAAGGGTGAGATCTGTTCACTGGGACGTTCACTACGACGTTCACTGGATGGCGGCTGGCGACGGCAGTGTCGCCCGGCCGCAACCGCGTGTTAGGGGATCGCACAGGTGAGACCGGGGTTCGTGCTCGAGGTCGATGAGCGGACTCCTCCGCTTCTCGTACACCAGGGTGAGGGGTTCGGGCTGGAACGCTTCCCGCTCGGCACCCGGGTGCTCTACCCGCCGGAGTCGCTGCCGGAGCTGGCCGACGTGGACGCGGCGATCAGCCGGGCGTTGGCCGAGCCCGAGAACAGCGAGCCGCTGCGGGCGTTGCTTCGGCCGGGGATGCGTCTGACGATCGCCTTCGACGACCTGTCGCTCCCGCTGCCGCCGATGCGCCGGCCCGACATCCGCCAGCGGGTGATCGAGCAGGTGCTGACGATCGCGGCGCAGGTCGGTGTGGACGACGTGGTACTCATCGTGGCGAACGCACTGCATCGCCGGATGACCGCCGCCGAGATCGAACGGGCCGTCGGGGAGCGGGTGTTCCGCTCGTTCTGGCCGAACAACCTCTACAACCACGACGCCGAGGACAGGGACAACCTGACCCACATCGGCCTGACCGAGAACGGCGAGGACGTCGAGATCAACCGGCGGGCCGCCGAGTCCGACCTGCTGGTCTACGTCAACATCAACATGGTGGCGATGGACGGTGGCCACAAGTCGGTGCCGATCGGGCTCGCGTCCTACAACAGCCTGCGTCACCATCACAACAGTCATACAATGGTGCACTCGCGTTCGTTCATGGACCACACCCGCTCCGCCATGCATTCCTCGGCATGGCGGATGGGTCGGATGCTGGCCGACCACCTGAAGATCTTCACGGTGGAGACGACCGTGAACAACGCGTCGTTCCCGTCCCGTTACGGCTTTCTGATGAAGCGGGAATGGGAATGGTCCGTGCGCGACCAGGCGATGGCGTTCGGAATGTCGCGGGGGCTCGCGGCCATGCCGGTGCGCTCCCGCCGCAAGCTCTTCCACGATCTCGTGGCCGACTACGGGGTGACCGGCGTGCACGCCGGCGAGACCGAGGCCGTGCATGCCAAGACGATCGCGAATGTGCACCGCCAGCAGCTCGTCGAGGTCAACGGGCAGAGCGACGTGCTGGTCGTGGGCCTGCCCTATCTGGGGCCGTACAACGTGAACTCGGTGATGAACCCGATCCTCGCGATGTGCCTCGGGCTCGGTTATTTCTTCAACATGTACCGGGGACAACCGCTGGTCCGGCGCGGCGGAGCGATGATTCTCTACCATCCGGTGACGCCGGAGTTCTCCCAGCTGCACCATCCGTCGTATGTGGACTTCTTCGAGGAGGTTCTCGCCGAGTCCACCGACCCGGCGACCATTGAGGCCACCTTCGAGAAACAGTACGCGACCGACCCCTGGTATACCCACCTGTACCGCACATCGCACGCTTACCACGGCGTGCATCCGTTCTACATGTGGTACTGGGGTGCGCACGCCATGGACCACCTGGAGGATGTCGTGTGGGTCGGCGGTGACCGGGCCGCCTGCGCGCGGATGGGTTTCCGGGCCGCCTCCACCTTGGCGGACGCCTTGGAGATGGTGTCGGGCACGGTGGGCCGCGATCCATCCATGACGTATCTGCACTCTCCACCGCACGTCATCGCGGACGTGCGGTGATGGCGTCCCGCCCGGCCCGCCCAGTCGGGGTCGGTCTGCGCGAGGTGGCCCGTGGCTGGCGCTGGGGTGCCCGGCCGCCGGTACCGCGCTCCGCCGAGCCGCACCAGCTGCCGGCGGTGGCCAGGGAGTTCCCGACGGCGTGGGCGCGCACGCCAGCGATGCGGGCGGCCCGCATCGTGGCCCTCGAGGCCGGGATGAGACCACTCCTGGACGCGAATCTATCGCTGTCGGTGACAGGACTGGACGCCCTGGACGAGCTGCGGACCCCCGCGGTCTTCGTCTCGAACCACTCAAGCCATCTGGACGCTCCGCTGCTGTTGTGCACACTGCCGAGGAAGCTGCGGGACCACACGGCCGTGGCCGCGGCCGCCGACTACTTCTTCGGCAGTTGGTGGCGGGGCCTGGGTACGGCTTTCCTGTTCGCGACCGTGCCGATCGAGCGCCGCGGGGGTGCCGCCTCGACAGCGCCCGCGGACCTGCTCGCGGACGGCTGGAATCTGGTGATCTTTCCGGAGGGGACGAGGTCGAAGGACGGCCAGCTCGCCCGCTTCCGGTTCGGTGCGGCCCATCTGGCGATCACCTGTGGGGTTCCGGTGGTACCGGTCGCGATTCGCGGCAGCTTCGCCGCGATGCCGCGTGGCCGTGGCTGGACCCGCCCGGGCAGGCCGGGGATATCGGTCCGCTTCGGTCGGCCGATGTACCCGACAACCGATCCGGCAACCGAGGACCTCCGCACCTTCACCGGCAGGATCTTCGCCGAGGTCTCCCGGCTGCTGGCCGAGGACACGACCTCGTGGTGGGAATCGCTGCATGCGGCGCCCGCCGGCGCTCCGCCTCCCCGGTCCGCGCGCACAGCCCACTGGCGCCGGGTCTGGGCGTCGACAGAACCGGTCGGACACAGCCGGACGATCTCTCCCTGGGACCGGCCCGGCCTGCCATCCCAGCACTCCGGCGGATCGTGAGAAGAATCACAGTGGCCTCACATTGTGGATAACCCTGTAGACAGTGCGGTGCGTATCTCCCGATAGCCTGGGGATCTCCTGTGGGGAGAGACGCACCCGCCTGTGGCAGGCGATGTCAAGAGTTGATTCCAGATCCCTCAGGCCCGTCACTGGGTTCATGGACCTGCGCAATCGGCCCCGCCGCTCCAGCCAGAAGCAGCACTCGAGCCACCAACAGCACCCCTCGAACCCGGGCGTCGACGCCTTCCGGGCGAACCGGCCTACCGGTCTGCCCCCGAGCGTCGCCCGGGTGGCTGACCGCACCCGCCTGTCGGCCGAACTACTCGCGGCCATCCTCGAGGTGGCGGACCGTACCCGGGTGTCCCTGGACGACATCGAGCTCGCGGACGCGCTCGCTGACCGGCTGCTCGCCCGCCGCCGCGACCGGCTGCGCCTCGCGGCCTCGGCCTGAGCCACCGTGTGCACCAGGCACAGGTCCGCTTCCCCGGATGGGACGTGGAGCATGCGTGCCGCTCAGTCAGACAACCGCGCCGCCCAAAACCGAGCGACCCTGGCACGCAGTTACGCCACGTGGCGCCTGACCTGGCTGTCACCAGCAAGGCGCGCGTGAGCCCGTCGTCTGTCGCACACTTTCTCTACGGTGTTTTCTAGTGATGATCATGAACAGGTGAGGGTCTGCTCCGGGGTGTCCAGCCAGAACGCCTGACCGCTCCTGGCGACTGTCAGACCGAAACGTTCACGGGTGGGCTGCCCAGTGGCCATCCACCAGTCATAGGCCGCTTCCAGCTCATCCCACAGATGCCGAGGCCCATATTGCGTCACCTCATGGTTTCCTGTGCCTGCCGTCAGCGAAGCCCACGACTGTGACGGGGTGTGGGAAAGAAGAAGCGTCTTCGCGGGACCACCTTCCTCGATTTTTCCCGTGGTGCAGCCAGGAAGCCACAGTCCCACCACAAACCCGGCGGTACTGTCCCGAAACGGCGCATCCAGATAGCGGCCAGACGTTCTCACGTTCGCGTCGTCTTCGCCGATCCACCACAGGTGCGGGTCGGGTCTCTGGTTACGCAGCCGCATGAAACCAGCCGTGTCATAGAACCTGCCCCAGGCCGTTCCGTCACTCTCGACCTGTAGCACCGCCAACGCACCATCAAAGATGCCTGCGAACGGCAACACGATCCGCCCGCGCGCCCGGGTCTGCTCCACCCAGGCGTGCGGCACGACAGACACCGATGCCGTAGCTATCAGCCGGTCATACGGTGCACGCTCTACCCAGCCTTCCGTACCATCACCCGTGATCACGGTGACTGCATGGCCCGCCCTAGCGAGCGCTGAGCGTGCACGCTCAGCAATCACCGGGTCCACCTCCACGCTCGTCACCGCACCAGCATGAGCCCGTGCCGCGAGCAACGCCGCGTTGTAACCCGTGCCCGTACCAATCTCCAGCACGCTCATCCCCGGACCTACATCGAGAAGATCCAGCATCCGATCGACAACCCACGGTGCACTGCACGAACTGGTCGGGACGATCCCTTTTCCGTCGAACCTGTCCGACCCGTCATCAACCTGGATCGTGACCGCCTGATCGCTTCGGCATACCTCCAACCACCGGAGCGGGTCCTCCGTCCGGCGCAGCGGGACCAGGAAGAACCCGTCATCCCCGGTGACCCACACCTCATCCGGGATGAAGTCCTCCCGTTTCACCGGCCGGCCGCTCATGCTTTTCCACTGCCCTGACACATCCCGCAGGTCTTCGTCTCCGTCTTCCCATCGTTTGTGACCACCACGGCCTGTGGCTGGCTCAGTGCCACGCCGCACGGGCGAGCGCCATCCCGATGACGGCGGCGCCGACGGCAGCCAGCACGCTGACCACGGCGTTCGCCACGGCGAGCAGCCGGGCACCGTCCTGCGCGAGCCGCAACGTCTCGTAGGAGAACGTCGAGTAGGTGCTCAACGCCCCGCACAGCCCGGTACCGACCAGCAGCGCCACCCGGGATGACGCCGCCCCCGCGCTCACCGCCCCGGTGACCACACCGAGGACACCACTGGCGATCACGTTCACGGTGAACGTCCCCCACGGGAACACCGTGCCGTGGCGGGTCTGAACCGCCCGGTCGGTCAGGTAGCGCACCGGCGCGCCGACCATCGCACCCAGGATCACCAGCAGCCAGCTCACCGGCCCGCCTTGCGGCCTACATAGCGGATGACACTGCGGATGACACTGCGGATGACCTCGACCGAGGCCCAGACCGCGCCGAGCGCGCTCACCATGGTCAGCGCGAGATATGCCAACGCCGTACCAGCGTGTCCGCCGTTCACGAGCCGTTCGGCGTCGACCGCATAGGTGGAGAACGTCGTGAACCCGCCCAGGACGCCGGTGCCGACGAACGGCCGTACCAGCGGATGCGCCGTACGTACCTCGGTGATCACTACCATCAGCACGCCGATCAACGCGCAGCCGGCGGTGTTCACCGCCAGCATGGCCCACGGGAACGCGCCGGGCGGGGTGGGCCAGCGCAGCATCACGCCGTAACGGGTGCACGCCCCCAGCGCACCACCGACAGCGATCACCGCTAGCAGCGGCGCAGGGGCCGCGGGCCGGCGCTGCGCGGGGATGTGCAGATCGACATCGGGATCGGTCGGCTCGCCGACCATGCGCACCCTCCCTACCTGCGCGACAACGGCAGTAGCCAGCATGACTGACTACCTGGCGCGGTCAGGTCGGCCGGGGGGCGTAGGCGTAGTGCGTCCTACCGTGCGGGGTGACGCAGTGTGGGTCGGGTTGTCCGGGTGCGCGCTGGGTGTCGGTGGCCAGGTGGTCGACCTGGAGGGTGGTGTGGTCGATGTGATGATCATCGCGCAGCCAGGTGTCCAGGTCGCGGCGGACGGCGTGGCAGTCGGCGTCGGGGTGCACCAGGACGTGCGCGGACAGCGCGGGTTCGCTGGAGGTGATCTGCCAGATGTGGAGGTCGTGGACTTCGCTGACACCGGGCCGGCGGGCCATCGCGGCACCGATGCCGTCCGGGTCGAGCCCGTCCGGTGCGGCCTCGAGGAAGATCCGTCCGGAGGCGCGCAGCAGGCCGACACCGGCTTTCATCATGAGGATGACGACGACGACCGAGGCGATGGAGTCGGCTCGGTTCCATCCGGTGATGATTATGATCACGCCCGCTATCACGGTCGCGACGAACGCATAGAGATCGGTGAGGATGTGCTGGAAGGTGCCTTCGACGTTCAGGCTTGCCCGGTTGGCTCGACTGATCGCCGCGGTTGCGGCAATGTTGACGGCCACCCCGACCAGCGCGGTGCTCAGGACGAGCCCACCGGCCACCGGGCCCGGTGACACCAGCCGTGCGACCGCCTCGTAACCGAGCCAGCCGGCGAGCAGGAGCAGCGTGAGACCGTTGGCTTGAGCGGAGAGAATCTCCACCCGACGCAGGCCGAACGTGTAGGGGCCGCCGGCGGGCCGGGCCGCTATCCGCAGCGCCGCCAGCGCCAGCACGATCGACGCCGCGTCGGTGAGCATATGGGCTGCATCCGACAGCAGTGCCAGCGAGTGCGCGAGCAGGCCGACGACAACCTCGCCGACGAGGTAGACGCCGATGAGACCAAGAGCGATCGTCAACCAGCGTCGGTCGGCGTCCACTGTCACGCCGTGCGTATGACCTGCATGGCCATCCGTCGCGTGGCCGTCCTTCTCGTGGCCAGCCACCCCATGACCATCTGCCCCATGAGCATGACTTGTTCCGGGGTCACCCACCGCCGACCTTCCCTTCCCTCATTCTCCTTTCCACCATATCGCTCGTCCTCTCGCTGACGTATCGCTTTTCGAACGGGCGCCCAGTCGGTCGTTAACGGAAACGACTGTCGGCACCGAAGTCGGTTTCGTTCCCGTGAATTCCGCTCGCGATCTATTCGATCTTCTTCGTATCGATTCTCTGGTGCTCGATTCTTTGCTGTCGAACGCAATTGTGCGCCGACCCTCGGCGCCACCGAGCCGGCCGGCGGGTAGAGCGCAGCGGATGTGGATAACGTCGCGTTTTCCACAGTGCGTGGTCAAGTCTGGTGCGCAGCGTGTGGGCGGGTCAGTCTGGCGTCATGGCTGAGAGGAGCCCATCATGGCGGTTATGGCGGTCGCGTACGAGGATCTTCCGATCCGTGCGGACGGGTTCACTGTCGATGATCTGGCGGAGTTGCCCGATGACGGGCGGCGGTACGAGCTGGTCGACGGGGTGTTGCTGGTGAGCCCCGCACCCCGCTGGGAACACCAGGTCGGATGCGATGAGCTGACCGCGTTGCTGCGTGCAGCGTGTCCGCCCGAGCTTTACGTGTTCGGCTCGAGCCCGGATGTGCGCAGGGGACAACGGACGAGTGTTCAGCCGGATGTGTGCGTGGTCGCCCGGGCGGATCTGGTCCGCGGGGAACGGTACCTGGCTGTGCCGCTGCTGGTCGTCGAGGTGCTCTCCCCCAGCAGCGTGGGCATCGACCGGCTGCTCAAACGCGACGTCTACGCCCGTCTCGGTGTCATCCACTACTGGATCGTCGACCCGGACAAGCCCTCGATCACCACACTGAGCCTCGCCGACAGCGACTATGTCGAGACCCTGACCGTGCACGGCGAGGCGACCATGATCGTTACCGACCCGTTCCCGCTGACCGTCAGCCCGTCCCAGCTCGTCCTGCCCTGACAACCGAATGTGAGATTCGACGAGGACGGCCAGCCGTACCTTTGTCGATACTGCGTATTCCTTGAGGACCGTTGCCCGTGGGTCAGCGGTCGGGAGTCGCCAAGATTTTGAAAAGCATGGTGTTGACGTCGGTCAGGGTCTGGACATCGACCCGTCGCAGGCACGCGGCCAGGTTCGCCTTGGCCACGAACGTGACCAGGCCCATCACAGCCCACCGCCCTTCGCCGAGGTCGATACAGAACCCCTCGTCGGTGGCGTGCTCCACGACCAGGGCGACGAGCACGGTCGGCTCGCCGGCGATCTCGTTGTAGACCGTGGAGCTGATGACCAGCACCGTCTGCGGTACCGAACCGGTGCCCACGGTCCAGATTTCACCGCGCCGCGGTGGCCTCACCCGACGGTGCCGTCGGCGAGATTGGGCAGCCCCGCCGCGGCGAGAGCCCGCTGGTTGGCCTCACCGAAGGTGAGAGCTGCGCCGGCCACCGCCGGGTTGGCCTCCATCCAGGCCCCGTGCGCGGCGCAGCGCCGACGCATGTCCTCGGCGTCCAGCACGCCCTCGACCCAGGTGTTCATCGAGGTGTGCTCGGCCTCGGCGTAACGCTTGACCGCCTTGTACGCCTCGTCCGACAACCGGAGTGTGATCGTGCGTGTCATGCGCAATATGCTAGCTGAACATGACAGCAGTTCCTGCAGGCACAGCAGTTCCTGTAGGCAGCGTGGGATGCGTTCTCGGAGACGGGTCGTAGACGGGGTGGGGCCGGAATACGAGCGAAACATGCCAGGCCTTGTTCCGCCGCTGGTAGAGGTCAGCGCGGGTCGCCTTGATAGGGATCGTTAGGATTCCGTCATCCTGGTCCCTGTGATCTTCAAGGTGTGTTGGCATCGATCGACCGCACCGCCTACCCGAGGTTCCGCGAGAGCGTCGCGGCGCGGGAGTTGGTCGAGTCGTTCACACCTACAGCGGACGAGGCTGGCTGGGCGCGAGGGAAGACGACCGCTGACCAGACCTTCGTCGCCGCGATGTGGGGCGACGGGTCGACCGCGGCCACCGACGGCTCGCAGATCGACACCTGGGAAGACAGCCTGCGGGCCGAGTCCCACGTCAGATACGGCGGGTTTGGGGCTCTGGCGTTCCGACTGGTGTCCGACAACTACATCGCGCTGTTCTCCCACTTCATCCCGTGCGGGGTGTGGGAGGCGGTGTACCTGCTGGACTCGCTGCTGTCCAACGTCTCCGACATCCCGCCCGACACCATCCACGCCGACGCCCAAGGGGCTCCGCTGCCGGTGTTCGGCCTCGCCGCGCTCCTCGGATTCGACCTCCTCCCCCGCATACGCAACTGGCACGACCTGAACTTCTACCGGCCGGACGCCAAGGTGCGGTACAAGCACATCGACTCCCTGTTCGACGACAGCGTCATCGACTGGGCCCTCATCGAACGCCACTGGACGGATCTACTGCGCACCGGGATCTCGATCCGGGAGGGCCGACTGTCCTCGGTGACGCTGCTGCGCCGCCTGGGCAACCACTCGAAACGCAACCGGATCTACAAGACGCTACGCGAATTGGGCAGGGTCGTCAGGACCGTGACGCTCCTTCGATACCTGTCCGAGCCCGGGCTGCGCGACCAGATCACCGCGATCACCAACCGTACGGAGGCGTTCCACGGCTTCGCTACGCATCTGATGATCGGCGGACGGCTGATCGGCCACAACGACCCGGACTACCAGGAGCGAGTCGTCACATTCAACGAGCTGATCGCCAACTGTGCGATCTACTCCACCGCGCTGGACATTACCGATGCCGCCAACGCCCTCGCCGCCGAGGGCCATCTCGTGGACCCCGACGACCTGGCCACCGTCAGCCCGCTGATCACGCGCACCATACGCCGCTTCGGCGACTGGCACTTGGACCTCACCCCGCCCAAGGACGTCGTCGCCACCCGGTTGGATCCGGCCCCCGGAGCGCTGTTTCCCACCGCGCCGGTGTGACGCCCCGGCGGCCTAGCCTGAACGCATGACTGATGCGGCGGGACGGGTCGAGCCGTCCGGGGTGTGGGCCACAGCCGTGGGCGTGGCCCGGGTGAGGGCAATGGAGACGGCACGCGAGCAGCCGCTGTTCCGGGACCCGCTGGCGCTGGCCTTCGCCACGGCCGGCGGGAGAGGCCCCGGGGCGCCGCCGCCCCCGCGCGCGGACGAGGCGGCGCGGCGCCGCTGGCTCGGCGTGGCCATCTCGATCGTCATCCGGACGAAGTTCCTGGACGACCTACTGGACCGGGCGGTCGCCTCCGGCGTCCGGCAGGTCGTGCTGCTCGGAGCCGGGATGGACAGCAGGGCCTTCCGGATGGACTGGCCTGCAGGGACCCGGCTGTTCGAGGTCGACACGGCCGAACCGTTGGGCTTCAAGGCTTCGGTGCTGCGTCAGGAGCGGGCCGTTCCGCGCTGCGAGCGGATCACCGTCCCGGTCGACCTGCGCGAGGACTGGCCCGGCGCCCTGGCCGCGGCCGGACACGATCCGGCGCAGCCGACGGTGTGGATCGCCGAGGGACTGCTGATCTATCTGCCCGAGGACGCGGTGCAGTCGCTGCTCGAACGGGTCGGCGCGCTGTCCGCTGCAGGCAGCAGGATGGGCCTGACACTGGGCTCGCGCGGCGCGGTCGAACGTTTCCGCGGGGACGCCGCGCCGGGATCGGCAGCGTCGATGTGGGTCTCAGAGATGCCGGAGGACCCGGTCGGCTGGCTGGACGGCCTGGGCTGGGAGGCGGAGACCTTCACCCTGCGTGAGCGCGCCGAGGCCTACGGGCGTCCGGTGCTCACCCCGTCGCAGCAGGACGAGGGCGCCGGCGGACTGGTCTCGGCGGTACGCGCGGCGCACTGAGCACGACGAAGGCCGGCCTCCGCGTGTGGCGGGTCTCCTACGACGCCAAAGGCGCGGTGATCTGTTCGTCGTGCTCGCGCAGCATGCGCATGACGGTCGCGGGTGAGGGGCGCTGGCCTTTCTTCTTGCCGATGATGATGAGCCGGGCCGCGATGTCGCGCAGACTCATTTCCTGATCCCGAAGGTGGAGGGCCATGGATAGCATGTGATCGTCGGTGACGCCCGCGCCGCCGATGGACTTGCCGCGCTTGCGGGCGGATTCGTGGCCTTCCAGGGTGCGGTCGCGGATGTACTCGCGTTCCATGCCGGACAGGGCTGCCAGCACGGTGAACACGACGCTCGAGGGGTCGTGCGAGCCCTGGAGCTCACCCGTGAGGAACTCCAGGCCGACGTCGCTCGCCTTGAGTTCCTCGGCCAGGGTCGCCAGTTCGATGCCGCGGCCGAGCCGCTTGTGCTCGTGGACGACGAGGGTGACGCGCACGCCGGAGGCACGCAGTTCGCCAGCGAGGGCGACGACCTTGTCCAGTTCAGGGCGCTGGGTGGCACGGGTGGAGATCTTCTCGGAGAAGATCCGGGTGACCCCGGCTTCGGCAAGGGAGTCGAGTTGGGAGTCGAGGGACTGCCGGGCGGTGGATGCGCGGGCGTACCCCAGGCGTACGTGCCCGGCGGGCTCGGTGCCGGCGCCCGCGGGGCGGGGCAGGCCGAGCCGGGCTTGCGCACGGCGGGGGCGGGGACGTTGAGGGCCTTGGCGAGTTGGGGCACGAGGCGGAAGCGGGCGGTGTGGTACTGGATGGCCACCTTGCCCTTGCCTGTGCGGCACGGCGAGCCCGCCGGGGCGGCGCAGGTGGACATCGGGCAGTCGTGCGATTCCACGCGCTTGAAGTCGTCACTCACGAGCCCTGACTGTTTCATGAGGGTGTTTCAGCCACCCAGCCGTTTGCAACAACTCATGAAACATGGAACGCGCAGCATCACCGGCGACCGTCGCCGTGTTTCACGAGCGAACACCTATGAAACAACCTCAGTGTCCGCGTTGCTGTCTCTTCGCGTCGGCGCACGTCCTCGCCACCCGCCTACGACACCGATTCGCGCCTGTGACCTACCTGGCCGCTGGCGTGTGGCACGTTTCGCTCGTATTCCGGCCCCACCCCTAGACCACGCTTGTCTGTTAAAGCGCCGAGATCCACTCCACCGGACGTCTGTGGATACGAGAAGGTTGTCCACAGGCGGTGGTCCGTTCTGGTGCGCAGCGTGTGGGCGGGTCAGTCTGGCGTCATGGCTGAGAGGAGCCCATCATGGCGGTTATGGCGGTCGCGTACGAGGATCTTCCGATCCGTGCGGACGGGTTCACTGTCGATGATCTGGCGGAGTTGCCCGATGACGGGCGGCGGTACGAGCTGGTCGACGGGGTGTTGCTGGTGAGCCCCGCACCCCGTTGGGAACACCAGCGTGCGTGCCTGGAACTTGCGGTTGCGCTTCGGAATGCCTGTCCCGACGATCGGGTGGTTTTCGCACCCACTCCGGATGTGCGCAGGGGGCAACCGACGAGTGTTCAGCCGGATGTGTGCGTGGTCGCCCGGGCGGATCTGGTCCGCGGGGAACGGTACCTGGCTGTGCCGCTGCTGGTCGTCGAGGTGCTCTCCCCCAGCAGTGTGGGCATCGACCGGCTGCTCAAACGCGACGTCTACGCCCGTCTCGGTGTCGGCCACTACTGGATCGTCGATGCCGACAAGCCCTCGATCACCACGCTGAGGCTCCGCGACGGCGAATACGCCGAAGTCGCGACCGAGTACGGCGAGGCGATCCTGACCATTACCGACCCGTTCCCGCTGACCGTCAGCCCGTCCCAGCTCGTCCTGCCCTGACGACCTGCGCGGGTGGTGGAACGGACCGCACTATACCCCTGGGGGTATCATCGACGATGTTGGATCATCCGTCGAGGGAGTTCACCGACATGCGATACGACCGGACTGTTCGAGTTCGTGCACAGTTTGACCAGACGGTCGGACGGGTGCGTGCAGCCCTGGCCGAACAGGGCTTCGGCGTGCTGACCGAGATCGACGTCCAGGGGACGCTCCGGACCACGTTGGGCCTGGAGATGGAGGAATACCTGATCCTGGGAGCCTGCAATCCGCCGCTGGCACACCAGGCTCTGACCGCCGACCGTACGATCGGCCTGCTGCTGCCGTGCAACGTGGTTGTACGCCGGGACGGGGCTGAGACTGTGGTGCAGGCGCTGGATCCGCAGACGATGGTGGCTCTGACCGGGCTCGAGGAGATCAAACCCGTGGCTGACGAGGCCGCCGCGCGCCTCGACGCCGTCCTCGGGTCCCTCGAAT
>NZ_CAUVXL010000132.1:0-16599 GCF_963555915.1 Protofrankia sp. Cas4 | reverse complement strand
AAGCTTAGAGCGACCGACAATAGGGACCCGGCGTCGCGGACGGCGCCGGGCTCGTCAGGCCAGAGCTCGTCAGGCCAGAGTGAGGAAGAGCTTCTCCAGCTCTTCCTCGGTCAGCGGAGGTTTGTTGTTCGTGCCCTCGGCGGCCAGACACTCCCGCATCCCACTGGCCACAATCTTGAAGCCGGCCCGGTCCAGAGCGCGGGAGACCGCGGCGAGTTGGGTGACGACGTCCTTGCAGTCACGCCCGGCCTCGATCATGGCGATCACGCCGGCAAGCTGCCCCTGGGCGCGGCGCAACCGGTTGAGCACCAGGCTCATCGCCTCGCTGTCGGCCTCCACCGGCCACCTCCTGATCCAAACCGCCGATCCAAACCGCCGATCCGAGCAGCTAATCCGAACCGCTGCTTCCAAGCAGCTGCCATGGTACCCCTTGGGGTATATGCGGCGGCTGTTGTTCTCCAGAAGATCCTCCGTTCTGTGGAAGATCCTCTCAGTCGTGTGAGAAGCGGATATCGGGCAGGATCCGTCGCAGCCATGCCGGGCTCCACCACGCGGCGCTCCCGGTCAGCCGGAGCAGGACGGGCAGCAGAACGAGGCGGACGAGGAACGCGTCGAGCAGGACCGCCGTGCCCAGCACGATGCCCATCTCCTTGGGCGGCAGCGGCTTGGCCAGGGCGAAGGTGAAGAAGACCGCGACCATGACGGCGGCGGCGGCGAAGATGACCCGCCCGGAACTGCCAAGAGCTCCCACCACAGCCCGTCGGGCATCGCCGGTGCGCTCGAAGTGTTCCTTGGCCGCGGAGAGCAGGAAGACGGTGTAGTCCATCGCGATTGCGAAGATCATTGCGAAGAAGAACACCGGCCCCCAGCCATCCAGGAAACCCTGAGAGGTGAAGCCGAGCACGCTCGTGCCGTGGCCGTCCTGGAAGACGAGTGTGGCGACGCCGAACGCTGCCCCGGTGGCAAGGAGGCTGGTGAGCGTACCGAGGGCGGCGACCAACGGCGCGGCCAGGGCGACCAGCAGGAGCAGGAACCCCAGCGCCAGGATGACACCGATGACCAACGGCGCCCTGGCATCGAGCACGTCCTTGAGGTCCCGGTTCTCCACCGCAGCACCGCCCACCAGCGCGTGGTCGGGAAGGGTCGCGCGCAGGGCGTCGACGGTGCGCGAGAGGGCTGGGTTGGACGGATCCATCGACGGCATGGCCTGGATCAGCTCCAGCCCCGAACCGTCACGAGCGGGCACGGCCGGGCGCACCGCGGCGATCCCGTCGGTTCGGTGCAGACGGTCGATGGTGGCGTCGGCCTGGGCGGTCGGTGTGATGATCTGGAGCATGCCCGGAGCGCCGGCACCGAACGCCTTCTGCACGATCTCGTAGCCCTCACGGGAGCTGTCCTGCGCGGGCACGACGGTGATGGACGGCATCGCGGTCCTCAGCCCGGCCACCGGAATGGCCAGTGCGACCAGGATGGCAAGCCCGAGTGCTCCCCAGCGCAGCGGTTGGCGCAGGAGTCGTTCGCCCCAGGCGGTGAACCGTGGGGACCTCTGCTGATCGGTGCGCACCCACGGTAGCGCCAACCCGTTGACCCGGGGACCGAGCGTGCCCAGTACCGCGGGCAGCAGGGTAAGCGTCGCGGCGAGCACGAACACGACCGACAGCATGATGCCGACCGCCATGGTGCGCATCGCCGGCGAGGGGACCAGCGTGACCGCGGACAGGCTCACCAGCACTGTGATACCGGACAGCAGCACCGCTTTTCCCGCGGTGTCCATTGTCTCGACCACCGCTCGGTGTCGGTCGCCGGTTCGGGCCAGGCCGGCGCGGAAGCGGATGACGAGGAAGAGCGCATAGTCGATCCCCAGCGCGAGCGCGAACATCAACGCGAAGTCCATGGCCCAGATCGAGATCGACGCGAGATGTGTGATCAGAACCAGTGAGCCTACGGCTGCGACCAGGCCGGCCATGGTCAACAGCAGGGGCAGCCCGGCCGCCACGAGCGAACCAAAGGCGATCACCATGACGGCCAGCGTCACCGGCCAGGACAGCACCTCGGCGCGGATCATCGCGCTCAGGTTGGCGGCGTTGAAGTCGCTCCACATCGTCGACGAGCCCGTCGCGCGCACGGTGACGCCGTTACCGGACAGCGCTCGCAGCGGGTCTTTCACTGCCTCAGCCGCGCGCACCATGTCGTCCGTGCCGGCACCCGCACCGCCCAGCAGGATCGCGGTGTGGCCGTCCTGGCTGATGCTCACGCCGGGCTGAGGTGGTATTACCTCCGAGATACGGCGGTCGTTGTGGAGTATCCCGGTGGCCTGCTCGATGACCGTCTGCACGGACGGATCGGTGACGGGCCGGTCGGCGGTGATGACCACCTGTAGCGCGGATGATGCGTTGCCGCCGAAGTGTTCACGGGCGAGTTCGCGGACCGTGACCGACTCCGACCCGTTGGCCTGCCAACCCGCACCAGACAGCACGGACGTCACCTGGGGCGCACATGCCCCGAGGACGGCAACCAGTATCAGCCACCCGACGGCGACCGTCCGAAAGTGGGTGGCGGTCCATCCGCCCAGACGGCCGAGCGGCCCTGGGCGGCCCGCAGCTGGGCGGCCCGCAGCTGGACCGACCTCAGCTGGACCGACCTCGGGTGCCGGGACCTGTTCGTCCTGCTGGGTTTTTCCAGCAAACGTCGTCATGCCATTCCTCCTCGCAGCGATACCCCCTGGGGTACTCGCGAAGCCGCAACGATACCCCCATGGGTATCTTTGTGCGAAGGGGAGCGGCTCGTTCTCAGGTGATGGGCGCCGGGTGCGGGTGATGGCCGTGACCATGGTGCTGATGGTGACCGGACGGGTGTGTCGGGTCGTCGGGGTGGTCGTGCGGGGTCTGCGGCGCGCCGACCCGATGTTCGAAACCGGGCAGCGCCACCCGGTACAGGCAGGTGTCGCAGTTCATCCGGATGTCGCCGTCGAGCGCCTCGTGAAAGCGTTCGAGCACCAGGTCGACCAGGCCGTCGTGGTCACCGAGCAGGCCCGCGCAGCGCAGGTCGACGGTGGGATTCCGCGCAGCCCAGCCGCGAGCCTGGGCGATCACACGGTCCGGGAGCACGCCGGTGAACAGGAAGTACGGCGCCACCACGATCCGGGACGCGCCGAGGCGGGCGCAGCGGTCGAGGCCGGCCGGAACCCCCGGTTCGGCCAGGCTGATGAACGCAGGTTCCACGCCGGCGAAGCCACGTCCCTCCCACAGCAGGCGGGCGACCTTGGCGACCTCGGCGTTGGCATCGGGATCGGTGGATCCGCGGCTGACCAGCAGCACGGTTGTCTGCGCGCGTTCAGCGCGGGAGCAGACCGTCGCGATCCGCTCGTCGAGCGCCGCCAGCAGCGTCGGATGCGGGCCCAACGGCCGTCCGTAGGTGTAGTCAAGGCTGGGATGGCGGGCGCGTTCGCGGGCGAGCGCAGCCGGGATGTCACCCTTGGCGTGCCCGGCGGCCACCAATGTCAGCGGCACCACCGCGAGCCGGTGCTGCCCGGCGGCGACGAACCGGGCGACCACATCGGCCACCGGCGGGCGTGACAGCTCGATGAAGCCGCCGTCCACCGGCGTTCCACCGGCCCGGGTGCGGACCAGGTCGACGAAGGTCTGAAACTGCGACACCCCGCCAGCGCTGCGCGTCCCGTGCCCGACGATCAGCAGCGCCGGTTCCGATCGGCCCGGTCGCGAGTCCCCATCCGTCACGACCGCAACCCCTTATACAACAGCGTGTCATACAACAGCGCGTTCAGCGCCGCGGCGGCGACTGCCGCCCCGCCCTTCTCCGACCGGTTCGAGATGGCCGGCAGACCGGCTGCGCGCAGCGCGTCCTTGGCCTCGACCGCTCCGACGAAACCGACGGGCAGGCCGATCACCAGCGCGGGCCGGGCGACGTCGGCCACCCTCAGCAGCCGTTCCAGGGCGGTCGGCGCGCATCCGATCACCCACACGGCACCCGGCCCCACCTCGTCGAGGGCGAGTCCGACGGCCGCGGCGGACCGCGTGAGCCCGGCGCGGGCGGCGTCGCCGGCATCCACGTCACCGAGGCGGCACACCACGTTCCCGGTGGTGATCCCCGCGGCCGTCATGCGTACGTCGACGACGATCGGTGCACCAGCGGCCAACGCGTCGACGGCGCCACACAGAGCAGCCTCGTCGCAGACCAGGTCGGTGGCGTAGGCGATGTCGGCGCTGGCATGGACGACCCGTTCGACGACCGCGCGGGTCCAGGGCGGCAGCGCCGCGGTGTCCAGCCCGGTCGCGGCGAGGCGCGTCCGCGCGATGTCGTATGACCGCCGTTCGATCGGATGCGCCACCCGGTTCATCGTCCGACCGCCGGTGACTCCACGTAGATCAGCGCCCCCGAAAGGATCACGGCGTCGATCGCGTCGACCGGGCAGATCTCCGCGCACTCTCCGCAGCCGGTACAGCGGTCGGTGAGGATGACCGGTGCCCGGCCACCGCCGGGGCGCGTCGGCCCAGGGCGCACCGCGTGTTCGGGACAGGTGACCAGGCAGGCACCACATCCCGCGCATCCCTGCGCATCAACCCGGTAGATCAGCTCCATCGGTAGCCCCTCGGCGTGACGATGCGACCCGCGACGACACGGGTCTGGGTGCTGCCGACCACGACCGTCGTGGTCATGCCGACACGATCCAGACCGTTGGCCGTGGCACCGCTGGTCGTGGCGTCGGCCAGGTCCGCGATGGTGGTGAGGCTGACCTGCTGACCGGGGCGGAAGGCCTCGGTGACGATCCCGACCGGAGTCGAGGGCGGCCGGTGGGCGGCCAGCAACTCCAGTGCGCGCGGCAGCTGCCAGGTCCGGGTCCGGCTCCGCGGATTGTAGAAGGCGACGACGAGATCGGCTTCGGCTGCCGCGGTGACCCGCCGTTCGATCACATCCCACGGTGTGTGCAGATCTGACAGGCTGATCATCGCGTGGTCGTGGCCGAGCGGCGCACCGAGCAGCGCCGCGGCGGACAGCGCCGCCGTCACCCCGGGTACCCCCACCACGTCGAAGGAGCTGTCGGCCCGCTCCAGGGTGGGGCTGCCCATCGCATACACCCCGGCATCCCCACTGCCGATCAGAGCGACCGCATGGCCGGCACGGGCCGCCTCGACCGCCACGGCGGCCCGTGCCTCCTCCGAGCCCAGACCGCTGGCCAGCACCCGCGTGCCTGGTCGGATCAGGTCGGCGACGGAGTCGACGTACTGGTCCAGGCCGACGATCACGCTGGCTCGGGCGAGTTCGCGCGCAGCATACGGGGTGAGCAGGTCCCGGTCCCCCGGGCCGAGGCCGACGATCGCCAGCCGGCCGCGGGGACGATGGCGGGCCACCGCCACGGTCGCATGCGCGCTCGCCCGCTTGGACACGACCAGCTCGGCACTGTCAGTCGTAGCGCCGTCGGCGCCCAGCAGGCTCGCCGCCTCGGCGACACTCGGCGTGCCGACGGCGGCCCGGACCACCTCGGAGGGATTCGGTACGTCGACGGTCGCGAGCAGCGCGGCCGGGTGGAACACCAGCGGCCAGCCCCGGGTGCGGGCTGCCGCGACGATGCCGGCCTCGTCGCGTTTGACGTCGACCGTGGCGAGGTGGCGCACGGCCAGCGGCGACAGGCCCGCATCGGCCAGTGCGCGATCGACGAGGTCGAGGATCTCCTGTTCGGGCGCGCCGCGGCTTGCGCCGACTCCGACGATCAGGCTCGGCGGCCGATAAACAACCGTCCGACCGGTGATCACAGGGTCTGTGATCACGCGATCGGTGATGATGATGGATGGTGCGCTGTCGGGCTGATCGTCGCGTCGGGTCCACAGCGGTGTGCCGAGTTGGCGAACCGTCGCCGGTAGCGGTGGCAGCGGCCAGGTGGCGTCGGCGTACATCGTCACGGGCTCACCGGAGAGCACCGCCGCGCCCACCGTCGCCAGGCGTGAGCCCGGCTCGACCCGTAGCCCCACATCGGCGCCGAACGAGTCGAGTGCCGCTGCGCCCGATGCGTCGCTGGCGGTGGTCACAACGGCGGTCGCGCCCAGCGCGGCGGCGACACGTTCGGCGAGCGCGTTGGCACCACCGCTGTGCCCGCCGACCAGGGCGACCGCCCACCGCCGGGCCTCGTCCACGCAGACCACACCCGGGTCGCTGGCCTTGCCGGTGAGCAGATCAGCCGCGGCGAGCAGCCGCACCGTCGCGCCGGTGGCGAGAAAGCACACGACGCCGGCGCACTCGGTGACCGCGGCGGCGAGCGCCTCGCGGGCCGTGCCGTCGTACACCCGGGCGTCGGGCCAGACCCGGGCGAGCTCCGCAGCGGCGGCGCGTCCGGCCGCGGTCACCGCGACCAGACCGACACCGTGGCGACCGACACCTTCGCGATCGCCATCCCGGCTATCGTGGATCATGCTGATTCCCAGTGTGTGCTCCCCACAACAGGACGACCGGGTTGGTCGCCGCGAGCCGTAGCGCACCGTCGGGTAACGGTCGTAGTCGGGCTGCGGCGAGCTGAGTGCCGGCGACGTCGAGACCGGCGCAGGCCAGCGCATCCCAGCTGGGTCGAACCCGGTCGAGGGCGGCCAGGGCGACGACCACGATCCGCCGGGCCCGCCGGGCGCAGGCCGCGACCACATCCGGTCCGCCACCGCCGACGAACACCGCGTCGGGTGTGGGCAGCTCGGTGAGCGCGTCCGGGGCGGCGCCCCGGATGACCTCGACGGACACCCGGTGCGCGTACGCGTTCGCCCGGGTGCGTTCACAGGCATCCGTATCGTGGTCGACGGCTATGGCCCCCGCACCGAGACGGGCGCATTCCACCGCAACCGATCCGCTGCCGGCACCGACGTCCCAGATGAGATCGCCGGGTCCGGGGCCGAGGTGGGCCAGTGCCACCGCCCGCACCTCGGCCTTGCTGATCATCGAGTCGCGATGGGTGAACGCGGCCTCGGGCAACGCCCAGCCCGGTGGTGACGCCCGGCGCGGAAAGATCCATCCAGCCGAGTCGTGATCTTCGGTCGTGGGTCGGTCCGGCGTGACCCGGTCGGTGCCATGGACGTTGGTGTCATGGACGCTGGTGTCCACCACGATGACCACGTTCGGATCTCGCCAGTCGCGACGTGCCGCGGCTTGCGGTGGCGTGCACCAGGTGGTCCGTTCGGTGGGCATCCCGAGATCCTCGGCGACGAACATCCGGCGCGGCAGCGCCGTCAGCGCGGCGCCGAGGATGGCCGGGTCGCCGCCCGGTCCGGTCAGCACGGCCACGCATGGATGGGCGCGGCAGGCGTTGATGGCCCGGTCCAGGCGGCGACCGTGCGCGCTGAGTACCAGGGCGTCGTCCCACGGCAGCCCGGCACGCGCGAAGGCGAGGGTGACCGAGGACGTCGCGGGCAGCACCTCGATGTCGAGACGGAGCCGGCGCAGCGCCCGGACGATGCCGAAGAACCCCGGGTCACCGCTGGCCAGGACCACCGCCGGGCCACCGTCGGCGGCCAGGTGGGCGTTCAGTTCAGCCAGGCCCGCCGCGACGTTACCAAGGGTGATCGCCGCCACTCCTGTGGCCAGAAGTGGCGCGACCGCATCGAGATGGCGACGCCCGCCGACCACCACCGAGGCGGTGCTCAACGCGTGGACCGCGGCGGCGGTGAGCGGACGCCCGTCCCAGCCGATCACCGTCACCCGATTCACCATCACGCGGTTCACCGTCACCCGATTCACCATCACGCGGTTCACCGTCACCCGATTCATGGTGTCGACCTGCATGGCCCGACCCATGTCTGTTCCGTCGCGGCGACGCAGGACATCCCGGTGAAGTCGACCATGGCGACCCGGGCCCGCAGACGTCCCTCGGTGAACCGGACGAGAACGCCCGCGACCCGGGCACAGAGCAGGTCGCCGGCTGCCCGCAGCAGGCCGGCGGTCTCCCACAGCTCATGGGCGTGGCGCGCGGTGTTGGCAACGGCGACCGCGGCCACCAGCGCCGCGTCGCCACCGGCGTCCGCGGTGATCCCGGCGAGCAGGTCCGGGGAGACCTTCGACCGGGTGTAGTGCGTCATCAGGATGCCCGCGGCCAGCTTGGTGAGCTTGCCGGCCATGCCGACGAAGACCACGTCGGTCATGCCCACCTCGACCGCGCGGCGCAGGGCCGCTCCGGTGAAGTCGCCGACCTCGACGAAGCACACCTCGGGCAGCGCCGGTAGCAGCCCGATGGCCGCCTTCTCGGTGCGCCCGCCGGTGGCGAGCACGACCGTGCACTGCTGCTGGGCGGCGGCGACCGCCACGGCCTGTTCCACCGAGGCCCGCCATGACGCGGTGGAGAAGGGCCGCACGATGCCGGTGGTGCCGAGGATCGAGATCCCGCCGATGATGCCCAGCCGGGCGTTGGTGGTCCGCCGCGCCATCCGCTCCCCATCCGGCACGCTGATCACCACCCGTAACCCGCGGGTGTCCAGGTCGACGACCTCCGCGACCGACCGTGTGATCATCGATCGGGGCACCGGGTTGATCGCCGCTTCGCCGACGGGCAGGCCGAGACCGGGTTTCGTGACGACGCCGACGCCGGTTCCACCGTCGATCTCGATTCCGGTCCGCGTCCGCCAGGTCACCGTCGCGGTCAGGTGTGCGCCGTGGGTGACGTCCGGATCGTCCCCGGCATCCTTGATCACGACGGCCTCGGCGGTTCGTCCGGCATCGACCACGCACCGCTCGACCGCAAAGGAGACCAGCCCGCCGGCTGGCAGGCTCACGGTGACCGCCCGCTGCACGATCCCGGAGACCAGGGCCGCGCTCGCGGCTTTCGCCGCGGCGGCCGAACACGTCCCGGTGGTCCATCCGGTGCGCAGCGCGTCCGGCCGGACCTTGGCGGTGCGCGGCAGATCAGGCTCACGCAGCGGGACCAGCTGGGGAGCCGGTTCATGGGGGTTCACGCCGGTTGCTCTCCGGCTTCCCGCGGACGGTCGTGGGTCCGGTCGTGGGCCCGGTCATGGGCCCGCAGCGCCACCCGGGCGGTCCGTTCGGCCTTGCGGAACCCGTGAAAATGGCCGGGGTGGTAGAGGTGCGAGCGGGTGCCACCCGCCGCCAGCGCCGGGCCGACCAGCACCAGGGTGTGCTTCCACAGTTTGTGCGCACGGACGGTGGCTGCGAGGTCCGCAAGTGCGCACCGCACGATCAGTTCATCCGGCCAACTCACCCGGTAGGCGATCACACAGGGCGTGTCCGGCGGATAACCACCGTCGGTGAGCTCGTCCTGGAGCTGACCGGATCGGGCCGCCGACAGGAACAGCGCCATCGTCGTGCCGTGCCGCGCGAAGCCGGCGATCTCCTCGCCCGCGGGCATCGGGGTCTTGCCGCCGCCGAGCCGGGTCAGGATCACCGACTGTGCCACCTCGGGAATGGTCAGTTCGCGTTGGATGGACGCGGCGGCGGCGGTGAAGCTGCTGACCCCGGGCACGATCGCGGTGGCGAGCCCGAGTGCGGCGCAGACCTCCAGCTGCTCCTGCACCGCTCCCCACAGCGCCGGGTCGCCGGAGTGGATCCGGGCCACGGCAAGCCCGTCACGCGCCGCCCGCCGGTAGACGTCCCGGACGCCTTCGAGCGGTAGTCCGGCCGAGTCGATGATCTCGGCGTCGTCGCGGGCGTGGGCGAGCACGTCCGGGTGCACCAGTGAGGACGCCCAGATGACCACATCCGCCTCGCTGATCATCCGTGCGCCGCGCAGGGTGAGCAGGTCCGCGGCGCCGGGGCCGGCCCCGACGAACGTCACCCGGCCGCGTGGCGCTGGTGTGGCCCCGGCCGCTGTTTCGGTCAGGTCGGCCACTGTCGCCTCCGGGTTGAGATCACCGTGGACAGGTAGGGGCCGGGCTGGTCTCGGGGCAGCTCACCCGCCTGGCGGACGTCGCAGTCCGCCAGACCCAGCGAAGCGCCGTAGACGGCTGTGCCGCCCGTGCCGGTCGCGTCACCTGTGCCGCCGAGCCGGTCGGCTTCGGCGAGGATGTCGAGGACCTGCGGCAGCGCCCGGCCGCCCTTGTAGGCGATGACCGTGTCGTGGTCGGCCACGGCCCGCCGGTAGGCGTCCACCCCGGCGGTCAGCGGCAGCAGCGCCACCGTCTCGGTGCCCACCGCCAGCACCGTGCCGGACCGGGCGGCGAGATCCTGCAGCGCCATGATGCCGGGAACGGTCTCGACGACGACGTCGGGTAGCAGTGCCCGCACCCGGGCGGCCAGCGTGGTGAAGGTCGAGTAGACGTTGGGGTCGCCGATCGTGGCGAACGCGACGACTCCCCCCCGGCTGCCCCCCGGGCTCCCTCCCGGACGGCTTCCCGGACGGCTTCCCGGACGGCTTCCCGGATGTGTGCGCAGCGCCTGGGCGACCACCCCGGCCGGGGTGTCGTAGTCGGCGTCGCCGGTCATCCGGAACGGCAGGCGGCGAATCCGGTCATGGGTGACGTGTGCGCGCACGGTTGCCTCGGCCCGCCCCGGCGGCGGCGTTCCCTCGCTCACCGGGACGAACACGACATCGGCCCGCTCCAGGACACCGACCGCCTTGACCGTGATCAGGTCCGGATCGCCGGGACCCACACCGACCCCGATCAGACGGCTGCCCGTCCGTACGCGGTCGCCCGCCGGAGCAGGCTGCGCGTCCATCCCGCCTGTCCTGTCCATCCCGCCTATGCCGTCCATTGCGGCCCTCTCGCCTGCCGTGCCGCCGCGACGAACCGTGCGGCCACGCCGGGTACACCCGCCCAGTGCAGATGCAGGTAGGACGCGTGGACCCCGCCGTGCACGAAGCCTTCGGTCCGCTCGTCGGGCTCGTCGGGCTCGTCGCCTGCTGGGCGGCCGCCGATCTGCCAGGCAGAGCGTGCCGTCCGGTGCTGCGTGGTCAATACCGATGTGCGGTGGAACTCGTGGGCGGTCACCGGGGTGCCGGCTTCGGCGATCGGGCTGTCGCAGGCGGCCACGGCTCGGCGGTAACCAAGGGTGAGCCGAGGGGTCATAGCGGTGTCGACGTCGAGAACCCCGCACATCGGATGCCCGTCCAGGGATCGGGCGAGGTAGAGCAGGCCCGCGCACTCGGCGCTGACCGGCGCGCCCCTTCCCGCCAGTGCCGCCACGTCGGCGCGCAGGGCCGCATTCGCGGCGAGCTCGGGTGCGTGTTCCTCCGGGAATCCCCCACCGATGATCAATCCGTCGCAGCCTGTTGGAAGATTCTCGTCACGCAGCGGATCGACGGTGACCACCTCTGCTCCCGCGGCGAGCAGCAGCTCACCCTGCTCGGCATAACCGAAAGTGAACGCCGGCCCGCCCGTGACCGCGATCCGCACCGGCCGGCCCACCGCTGATACCGCCGATACCGCCGGCACCGCCGACTTAACGTCATGAATTATGTTGGATGGCGACCATGGCGCCACGTTCAGTGCCGGCGCCGACCGGGCGAGGGCGAGCACGGCATCAAGATCGCATGATGCGGCGACCAGCGTGCCGAGCGCGGCGACAACCTGCGCCGCCGCGGACGCGCGTTCGGCCGCGGGCACCAGCCCGAGATGGCGGGATGGCACCGCGGCCCGATCGTCGCGGCGCAGCACGCCCAGCACGGTGACGCCGAGACCCGCGACCGCGTCCCGCAACAGCCGTTCGTGGCCGGGCGAACCGACCCGGTTGAACACCACTCCGCCCAGGCGTACCCGCTCGTCCCAGGTGGCGAAGCCGTGCACGGTCGCGGCCACCGAGCGGCCCACCGCGGACGCGTCGACCACCAGCACGACCGGGGCGCCGGTCAGCCGGGCCACATGGGCGGCCGAGGCGAAGTCGGCGGGCTGACCGGCTTCGGGCACCGACACCCCGTCGAACAGGCCCATCACGCCTTCCACGATGGCGATGTCGGCGTTGCGCGCGCCGTGGGCGAACAGCGGTGCGATCCGATGCTCCCCGCACAGCACGGCGTCGAGGTTGCGGCCGGGGCGCCTGCTGGCGATGGTGTGATAGGTCGGGTCGATGTAGTCGGGCCCGACCTTGTGCGGGGACACCCGCAGGCCGCGGGCGGTGAACGCGGCCATCAGCCCGGTCGCCACCGTGGTCTTGCCGGCGCCGCTGGCCGGGGCGGCGATCATCAGCCGCGGTGGCAGCGGGACAGGCGGGGCTACCATTCGATCCCCCGTTGGCCCTTCTGCCCGGCGTCCATCGGATGCTTCACCTTGGTCATCTCGGTGACCAGGTCGGCGGCGTCGATCAGCGCGGGCGGGGCGGCGCGCCCGGTGATGACGACATGCTGGCGTCCCGGACGGGTACGCAGCACCTCGATGACCTCGTCGGTGTCGATCCATCCCCACTTCAGCGGGTAGGTCAGCTCGTCGAGGACGTAGAGCCGGTAGGTCTGGGCGGCCAGGTCCCGGCAGATCTGCGCCCAGCCCTCCCGGGCGGCCTCGGCGGGGTCGGCGGCGGGGTCGATCCGGGCCTGCACCCAGCTCCATCCCTCGCCCATCTTGTGCCAGGTGATGTCCCCGCCCTCGCCGCCGGCGGCCAGGGTGCGCAGTGCCCGTTCCTCCCCGATCCGCCATTTCGCGGACTTGACGAACTGGAACACCCCGACGTCCCAGCCCTGCGCCCAGCCGCGCAGCGCGAGCCCGAACGCCGCGGTCGACTTCCCCTTGCCCTCACCCGTGTGAACGATCAGCAGTGCCCTGTCCCGGCGCGCCCGGGTCGTCAGGCCGTCGTCGGGCACGACGGATGGCTGTCCCTGTGGCATGGCTAGGCAGCCCTGCGCCGGCTGGTCGTGCGGCTGGTCGCGCGGTTGGTCGCGGCCGCCAGCGCGTCGATCGGGATGGTCGTGCCGCCGAGCGCGGTCGCGAGGCGGTCGGCCAGGCCCAGGCGCACGTACCCGCTCTCGCAGTCGACGACGATGCTCGCTAGGCCGCGACGAGCCAGCGCCCGCGCGGGGGTGAGCGGGTCCGGCCCGGCGGTGGCACGGCCGTCGGTGACGACGATCAGCAGCGGACGTCGGTCCGGGTCGCGGCGGCGTTCGGCCGCGAGGACCTCGCCGGCGCGGGTAAGCCCGGCTGCCAGCGGGGTCCGCCCGCCAGTCGGCAGGGACGCGAGCCGCGCCGCGCCCACCTCCACACTCGATGTCGGGGGGAGGACGAGATCGGCGCCGGAACCCCTGAAAGTGATCATTCCGACCCGGTCGCGGCGCTGGTAGGCGTCGAGCAGGAGGGACAGCACGGCGGTGGTGACCGTACGCATGCGGGCGCGGGCGGCCATCGAACCGCTGGCGTCCACCAGGAACAGGACCAGGTTGCCCTCACGTCCCGCCCGGACCGCACCGCGCCGGTCGGTGGGACGTAGTGCGAGCCCCGGGCCTACCCGCCCGCGGGCGTGCTGCCAGGGCGCGGCTGCCCGCAGGGTCGCCAGCAGGTGCAGGCCGGGTGCGTCCGGGGAGCTCGTGACGACCGCGCCGTGCGAGGTGCGGGCGCGTGAGCGGCGGCCGGGCGCGCCCAGCGGCGTTCCGGTGTCTGGGATCTCCAGCCGGCGCGGGCGAAACGACGGGCCGGGCGTGCCTGCACGTCGCTCCTGGCGCCCCTGCCCCTGCCCCGCCGTGGCGCGGTATTCCCCGGCATCCTGTTCCGGGGCATCGTGTTCCGCGGAACGCGGGGATGGGACGACATCCGACTCGGCCGTCCGCTCCGCTGTCGTTTCCGGCCCGCTGGACGTCGGCCCGCCGCGTCCACCACCGCCACCACCGCCACCACCGCCACCGGGCGACGGGGGGCGATCCGGGTCCATGTCCGGGTCCATGTCGGGGTCCGGGTCCGGACCGGTGGGGGACTCCTCCGCGTGCTCGTGCGCAGCCTCGTCCAACGCGTCGTCCAACGCCTTGGTCAGGGCGTCTTCGTCCAGGCCGGGCGCGTCGAACGGGCCACGGCGGCAGCGGTGCGGCAGGGCCAGGCGGGCGGCCCGGCGGACGTCGTCGGCGTCGACGGTCTCCCGGCCCTCCCAGGCGGCCAGCGCGATCGCGGTGCGTGCCACGACCACGTCCGCGCGCATCCCGTCCACGTCGAACGCCGCACACACCGCGGTGACCTGGCGCAGTGCGGAGTCGGGCAGTTCGACAGCGGGCAGCCGGTCGCGGGCGGTGGCGATCCGGGCGGCCAGGACGGTCTCCTGCACCGCCCAGCGAGCGGCGAAGGCGTCGGGGTCGGCGTCGTAGGCCAGCCTGCGGCGCACCACCTCGGCCCGCACCGGCGGCTGTCGGCTGGCGGCGACCTCGACGGTCAGTCCGAAGCGGTCCAGCAACTGCGGGCGCAGCTCACCTTCTTCGGGGTTCATCGTCCCGACCAGCAGGAAGCGGGCTGCATGGCGCACCGACACCCCGTCACGTTCCACGTGGGCGACACCGAGGGCGGCCGCGTCCAGCAGCAGGTCGACGAGATGGTCGTGCAGGAGGTTGACCTCGTCGACGTAGAGCAGGCCGCGATGGGCGGCGGCGAGCAACCCCGGCCGCAGCGAGGTGACGCCTTCGGCGAGCGCCCGGTCGAGGTCGATCGCTCCGGTGACCCTGTCCTCGGAGGCGCCGACCGGCAGCTCCACCAGGCGCGCCGCCCGGGTGCTCGGCCGCGCCTCCGGTGGATGCGGGCCGTCCGGGCAGTCGGGGTCGACCGCGGCCGGGTCACAGGAGAACCGGCAGCCGGTTACCACGTTCACCGGTGGGAGCAACGCGGCGAGCCCTCGGACCGCGGTCGACTTGGCCGTGCCCTTCTCGCCGCGGACGAGGACCCCGCCGATCGCCGGGGACACCGCGTTGAGGACGAGCGCGAGCCGCAGGTCGTCCATGCCCACCACCGCGGACAACGGGTAGGCCGTCATCGTGCCCTGTGCCGGTGTGCGCCGGACTCCGTATCGATCACGAGCCGGCCGATCACGAGCCGGCCGATCACGAGCCGGCGGGCGTGCGTTGGCATACCGCGGTCCTCCCTCGGGTTTCCTCGCCCTCGGTAACGGTGCGGACGGCCGGAGTATCCTGACTTCCGGATCAGCGCGCCCCCTCGGCCTTCCAACCGCTCTCGCGGCCGTGACGTACGGTGAGGGGTTGCTCCCCGGTGACAGTGGCGGGACCGCGCCGGATTCCCACCGGCTTCCTCCACTGCCGTCGCGTTCCTCAGCATGGCACACCTACGGTCATAGCGACGGTCCGACGGGTTATCCTTCGCGGCTTTCAAGGCCGCCCGCAAGGCCGCCCGCAACGCCGCCTTCAAGGTCACCTTCGAGCTCCAGGTAGGTCTGGCGGAGTCCGTCGATGGTGGTGGCGTCGGGTTTTTCCCACAGGCCGCGGTCGGCGGCTTCCAGCAGGCGTTCAGCGATGCCGCGCAGCGCCCACGGATTGGACGTTTGCATGAAGTCGCGGGTTTCGGGGTCGAACACATAGGAGGCGGCCAACGACTCGTACATCCAGTCCTGCACGACACCCGCGGTCGCGTCATAGCCGAACAGGTAGTCGACGGTCGCCGCCAGTTCGAACGCGCCCTTGTAACCGTGGCGGCGCATCGCCGCGATCCAGCGCGGATTCACCACCCGGGCCCGGAACACCCGGTGGGTCTCCTCCTGCAACGTGCGGGTCTTCACCGCGTCCGGCATGGCGCTGTCCCCCACGTAGGCCGCCGGTGACGCGCCCGTGAGCGCGCGGACCGCCGCGACCATCCCGCCGTGGTACTGAAAGTAGTCGTCGGAGTCGACCAGGTCGTGCTCGCGGGTGTCCTGATTCTTCACGGCCACCTGGATGCGACGGAACGCCTGCTCCATGTCGGCTCGGGCCTCCCGCCCGTCGAGGTCGCGGCCGTAGGCGTAGCCGCCCCACACCGCGTACACCTCGGCAAGGTCGGCGTCCGAACGCCACTCGCGCGAGTCGATCAGGGGCAGGAGACCGGCGCCGTAGGCCCCCGGCTTCGACCCGAAGATACGGGTCGTGGCCCGCCGCCGGTCACCGGGAGCGGCGCGCAGATCGGCTCGCACGTGGGCGGCGAGTGCGTTGTCGGCATCCGCCTCCTCGTCGAGGGCCGCGACGGTGCTCACCGCGTCGTCGAGCAGCGTGACAATGTGGGGGAAGGCATCCCGGAAGAAGCCGGAGATCCGCACGACCACGTCCACCCGCGGCCGGCCGAGCTCGGCAAGCGGTACCACCTCGAAGCCGGTGACCCGCCGGGACGCGTCGTCCCAGGTCGGCCGGCAGCCGAGCAGCGCCAGCACTTCCGCAATGTCGTCACCTTGCGTACGCATCGCGGACGTGCCCCAGACGGTCAGTCCCACCGAGGACGGATAGCTCCCGGTGTCGGCGAGGTGGCGGGCGAGCAGCGAGTCGGCGAGTGCGCGGCCGGTCTCCCAGGCCAGTCTGGACGGGATCGCCTTCGGATCGACCGAGTAGAAGTTCCGCCCGGTCGGCAGCACGTTGACCAGCCCGCGGGTGGGTGACCCCGACGGCCCCGGCGGCACGAACCCGCCACCGAGCGCCCGGAGTACGGCAGTGATCTCGTCCGGGGTGCGGTCCAGGCGCGGCACCACCTCGGACGCGGCGAACACCAGCACCTTCTCTTATACACATCT
>NZ_CAUVXL010000131.1:0-6431 GCF_963555915.1 Protofrankia sp. Cas4 | reverse complement strand
TCGCTGACCCGAGGACGTCCGCGCACACCCCGGACGCGGCGGCCGGATCCCAGCCGGCGGCGTCCATCCCGGTGACGAGCGCGCGGGCTGTCGTCTCGAATTCGTCCACCTCGACCCGCCCGGCCCTGCCGCCCTCGACATGGCCGAGCGCGGCTCGCAGCCCCGGCAGCGCTCGGGCGGTCCCGCCCCACACCTGCGACGCCCGCAGGATCGCGAGCACCAGGTTCACCCGCGCCGCACCGGCCGGGGCCTGGCCGAGAATGTGCAGGCCGTCGCGGATCTGGGTGTCCTTGACCTCGCACAGGTAGCCGTCGACGTGCAGCAGGAAGTCGTCGAAGGCGTCGTCGCCCGGGCGTTGGTCCAAGCCCAGGTCGTGATGGAGTTGCGCGGCCTGGATCAACGTCCAGATCTGCGCCCGCACAGCCGGCAGTTTGGCCGGGTCGAGCGCGGCGAGTGTCGCGTGCTCGTCGAGGAGCTGCTCCAGTTTGGCCATGTCGCCGTAGGTGTCGGCGCGTGCCATCGGCGGCACCAGATGGTCGACGATTACCGCGTGTGCGCGGCGTTTCGCCTGGGTGCCCTCGCCCGGGTCGTTGACCAGGAACGGGTAGACCAGCGGCAGGTCACCGAGGACGGCGTCCGGGGCGCAGTCGGCGGACAGGCCGAGCCCCTTGCCCGGCAGCCACTCCAACGTCCCGTGTTTACCCAGGTGCACGACCGCGTCCGCGCCGAACTCGGAATCCAGCCAGCGGTAGGCGGCCAGATAATGGTGGGACGGCGGCAGGTCCGGGTCGTGGTAGATCGCCACCGGATTCTCCCCGAAGCCCCGCGGTGGCTGGATCATGAGCAGGATGTTGCCGAAGCGCAGCGCTGCGAGAACGATCGCCGGTTCGCGGCCCCCGTCAACATAGAGGGTGCCCGGCGGGTCACCCCAGTGCCGGACCATCGCATCCCGCAGGCTCGCCGGCAGGGCGTCGAACCAGCGTCGGTAGACCGAGGCGGGTACCCGGGCCGGCGCGGCCGCGAGCTGCTCCTCGCTGAGCCATTCCACGTCGTGCCCGCCGGCTGCGATCAACGTGTGGATGAGGGTGTCCCCGTCGGAGAGCGCTGCGGGTCCGTTCTGACCATCCGCCGCCACAGGTTCGGGGTCTCCCAGGTCGTAACCGGCCGCGCGCAGCGCGTCCAGCAACCGGATCGCGGACGCCGGGGTGTCCAGGCCGACGGCGTTACCGACCCGGGCGTGCTTCGTCGGGTACGACGACAGCACCAACGCGATCTTCTTCTCGCTGGCCGGGACGTGTCGCAGCCGGGCCAGGCGCGCGGCGATCCCGGCGAGCCGGGCCGCGCGTTCGGGGTCGGCCGTGTACACCGGCACTCCGTCCGCACCGGATTCCTTGAACGAGAACGGCACGGCGATGATCCGGCCGTCGAACTCGGGGATCGCGACCTGCATGGCTGCGTCCATCGGTGTCACGCCCGCGTCGCCCGCCGCCCATTGCGCACGCGACGAGGTCAGGCACAGCCCCTGCACCACGGGTACGTCCAGGGTGGCGAGTGCACCGACGTCCCACGCCTGGTCATCCCCGCCTGCGGACGCATCCGACGGTCGGGTGCCACCGGCGGCGAGCACGGTCACCACCAGCGCGTCGACCCCGGCGAGCAGACCCAGGACGCCGTCAACCCGGCCGGCTGCATCCAGGTTGCTTGCATCCAGGCCGCGCAGGGACGGGGCGAACACCGGGTGGGCATTGGCCCCGCGGGCCTCCAACGCGTCGCACAGTGTGTCCACGAACGCGGTGTTGCCGGACGTGGCGTGCGCCCGGTAGAACACGACCCCGACCGTTGGACGGTCGGGCCTGCGCATCCGCGTGCCGTGCACCCCGGCGGCGGGCATCGCCGCGGGCGGCGCGAAACCGAACCCGGTGAGCAGCAGGGTGTCGGCAAGGAAGCGGTACAGCTCGGCGAGGTTCGCGGTGCCGCCCTCAGCCAGGTATCCCAGCGTCGCCGTGGCAACACCGGCCGGTACGGTGGAACGTCCCATGAGTTCGGCGTCGGGCACCGCTTCCCCGCCGAGTACCACCGTCGGGCGGCCCGCGGCGAGCGTCGCGGCCAGCCCGTCCGGCCAGGCCCGCACCCCCCCGAGCAGCCGGACGACCACCACGGCCGCGCCGTCGAGCAGCGTGGCGATGTCCTCGGTGGCGCTGTCCGCGGCGGCGAGCCGGGCCGGGTTGGCCACCCGCCACGGCATCCCGCTGGCACGAGCGGCCAGTAGCTCGGTGTCCGCCGTGGACAGCAGGACGATCGTGGGTTCGACGATCGTAGGTTCGTCGCCGGCGGACATTTTTAGGGCGCTCCCGGTGGTACGAAGGGAAGGGTGGACGGTGGGCCGCTGTTCAGGAGCGCGCGGACGGCGGCGGTGTCGAGGTGGTCGGCGATCAGATCGCCGAGCGCGTCGAGCCGGCGCTGGCGCACATCGGCGAAGCAGGTGGCAGCCGGGGTGAACGAGCGTCCGGCCCGGGTCGCCACGTCGATGAGCAACGCCCGGCGGAACTCGTCGTTCTCCAACAGCCCATGCCAGCTGGTGCCGGCCACCGCGCCGACGCGGATGCCGTCCGCAGCGAACGGCTCACCGCCGTCGCCGTCCACGGTCAGCCGACCGTGGCGGATCTCATAGCCGGTGACCGCGAGTCCCTCGGCGCTCATGCCGGCGCGCCGGCCGAGCAGCTTGTCCCGGGCGAACGTGGTGGTCACCGGTAGCAGGCCGAGGCCGTTCACCGTCCCGGTACCGGACTCGACCGGATCGTGGATGTGCCGGCCGAGCAGCTGGTATCCGCCGCAGATCCCGAGGATCGGCCGGCCATCGGCCGCGCGTGCCCGCAGTGTCGCGTCCAGGCCGCATCCGCGCAGCCAGGCCAGGTCCGCCACGGTCGCGCGCGTCCCGGGTATGACGACCAGGTCGGCGTCGAGGAGGTCGGCGGGTCGGGTCGCGAACGCCACAACCACCCCGGGTTCGGCCCGCAGCGGGTCGATGTCGGTGACGTTGGACAGCCGTGGCAACCGGATCACCGCCACCCGCAGGAACTCCCCCTTGCTCGCCTCCGCGGTCGGCACTTCGGTCGGCGCTTCGGCCGGCGGGAGTTCGCCGGGGTACGAGGCGAGATCGAGGGAATCCTCGACATCCAGCCACAGCCCGGACCGCCACGGCAGCACCCCGTGCACGGGACGCCCGGTGAGCCGCTCAAGCTGACGCAGGCCGGGTTCGAGCAGCCGTGGGTCGCCGCGGAACTTGTTGATGATCCATCCTGCGATCAGTGCCTGGTCGGCCGCGTCGAGCAGGGCCAGGGTGCCGAACAGCGCGGCGAATACCCCGCCCCGGTCGATGTCGCCGACGACCAGCACCGGCAGGTTCGCGGCCCGCGCCAGCCCCATGTTCGCGATGTCGGTGTCCCGCAGGTTGATCTCCGCGGGTGAGCCGGCCCCCTCACAGATCACTGCGTCGAACCGGGCGCGCAGGTCGGCCAGGCAGTCCGCGACGACCGCGGCCAGATGTGCCTTGTGCGGACGGTAACTCAACGCGTCCACCTCGGCGACCGGACGGCCGAGAACGATGAGCTGGCTGTGTCGGTCGTCGCCGGGTTTGAGTAGGACCGGGTTCATCGCCGCCTCCGGCTCGACCCCGGCGGCGGCGGCCTGCATCGCCTGGGCACGGCCGATCTCGGCGCCATCCGCCGTCACGACGGAGTTCAGCGCCATGTTCTGGGCCTTGAACGGCGCGACCCGCAGGCCTTGCCGGGCCAGCCATCGGCACAGACCGGCGGTGACGACGCTCTTGCCCGCGTCCGATGTCGTCCCGGCAACCAGCAGTGCGCCTCCAGTCACCTTCTGTTCCGTCGACGCGCCCGGCCTGACGTCCACGCTGACCGGACGGCTGACCGGGCCGCCGACCTGGTGACCGACGCTCCTGCGGCGACACCCGCTGACAGGATGAGCGCGCTGGCGCTGACCGCGGCGGACAGGACCGCGGCTCGCTCCAGGTCGGCGGGCTGGGCGGTGCGGCCGTATCCCATCACCGGCCGGTGTTCGACTCCGTGGTGGTAACGCAACGTCCCGCCCAGGCGCAGCCCGAGCGCACCGGCGAAGGCCGCCTCCACCTGACCGGCGTTCGGACTCGGATGGCTCGCGCCGTCGCGGCGCATCACCCAGTAGGCGTCAACGGGCGAGCCGCCGACGACCGGCGCACACGCACATGCCAGTAGCCCCGCGACCCGGGAAGGTAGGAGGTTTGCGAAATCGTCCAGGCGGGCTGAGGCCCAGCCGAAGCGGGCGTGGCGGCTGCTGCGGTAGCCGACCATGGCGTCCAGAGTATTGATCGCCCGGTAGCCGAGCAGGCCGGGAACGCCACCGACGGCTCCCCAGATCAGCGGCCCGACGACCGCGTCCGAGGTGTTCTCGGCAAGAGATTCGACCCCGGCGCGGGAGAGGCCGGCCGTGTCCAGGACGGCCGGATCCCGACCGCACAGCGCCGGCAGACGGCTTCGGGCCGCGGCCACATCGCCGCGGGCGAGGTCACTGCCGAGTCGGCGGCCGTGGCGGCGCAGGGACGTCCCGCCGAGGACCGTCCACGTGGCCGCCGCGGTCAATGCCGCCGATGTCGCGCGTTGACAGCCAAACCGACGCCCGGCCCTGGCCACGCCGGTGCGCGCCAGAGCGCCGAGCACGACCGTGCCGCCAGCGAGTACGGAGGTGTAGGCCAGACCAGCGGCCCGGCTGTCGTGGTAGAGCAACCGTTCGGCATGGTCGGCAACGGTGCCGAAGGCGGCTACCGGGTGCATCCGCGCCGGGTCGGCGAGAACGACATCGAGTGCGGCGCCGGCCAGCAAGCCGGCGGCGCGGACCCATCCGGGCATGTGCATCCCCCGCGACGTGTGGCTGGAGATCGACTTTTCATCGCCGGCGGCCTGGCGGTGTGGCCGGGCACTCAGCGTCAGGAGGAACTCCAACCGGTTTCCTCCGTGTCCCTCGCGTGTCCATCGGCTGGGGCTTGGTGCATCGGCTGGGCCTGATGAGCAGAACAGATCCCCCGGCTTCCGGTCAAGTGCGCCAACCTGCCACGGCCGAACCACCCGTCCGCTCCCTCGCTCCCGGGCTACCTGGCCGGTGACCGCAACGATGCGTTCGTCGACTCCGGCACGCCAGGGTCTGGCCTGCGCTTTCTGGTCTCGGCGAGAACACTGGTGTCCAGCAGATAGTTCATCCGCCGGTACCAACGTCGCTCTCCCTGGGAAAGTCCTTTTTGCGCGCGACCTCGATCTCGTCCATAACGGAAACGACGTCGCCATCAAAGTACGGCGGGCCGAGAAGGAGCTCGATGAGGTTCTTGTTCGGCGCAGTCAGCCTTCGATATTCATTGATGTCGATGACGACGGCGATCTCCTCGCCATGCCGGGTGATGGTCTGTGGACCGTCGTTCTGCGCGGCGCGAAGCACCTCGCTGAAGCGTTGTCTTGCTTCTTGAACCTGCCAACTCATCACGGCCTCCAACATCAACCACCGGATAGTCCGTGTATACAGGTTAGATTCTGCCTTGCCAGTTCATCGGTCGACTCGCCCGGTGTAATGGGACCTGATCCGACCCCAGTGCGTCTTCGTTCAGGGTGTGCAGTTCCTGGGTTGGTCCTGGCCGGCGACCTTGAAGTCGTTGCAGGTCATGAACCGATCGTTGTGGCGGCCTGTCAGCCATCCGGCCGCGGCGACGAGGGCTGTCATCACTATCAGGACGGCAAGCGGCCGACCCCTGAGTGTTTCCAACGAAGGTACGACAACGCGTGCGAGCAGCAGTAGGACGCACGGGACGGATGTTGCACCGATGATGACGCCCAGCGCCATAAGGATCGGTGATGACTCCGCCGCGGTGAGCGAACCGGTCACGCTCAGGGCGAGGACCGTCCAGATAGCAGGTGCGGCGAGCAGAATCCGTCCCGACACGGCCGGGATCCTGACTCTACGGGGGGCTTCATGGGGCGCAAGGAAACTGGCGCCGAACGCGATGGTGCTGGCGACCACGACAGCGTAGACGTCCTCGTAGAACACCGTGTTGTACGCGCCGAGGTTGAAAGCCACCCGCCAGGTGATCAGCCCGAGTGTGATCGCCGCGACGAGGAAGCTGCGATAGCGGGCAGCGTGTTGGTCGACCGACATCACGGGACGCCTCCGAATAGATTCTGGTCGGGGCCGTCCCGTGTGCCGGGGCCGTCCCGTGTGTTGTGGAGGGTGCGGCGGTAGGGGTTGCGTCGGGGAGTGCGGGTCGGGTCGATCCATCCCGGGGGAATCCATTCGGGAACACCGTCGGCACCGATCCGTACCTGCCAGTCACTGTGATGTAACATTCTGTGGTGCTGGCCGCAGGTCAACACCAGGTTGTCCAGGGCGGTGCG
>NZ_CAUVXL010000130.1:0-28490 GCF_963555915.1 Protofrankia sp. Cas4 | reverse complement strand
ACCTCTGATCGAGCACCGTTGGAGCGGTCGACGGGACGGGCGGTCGCGGGTGGGACAGTACCGGGGACGACAGGATGACCGTGCCTTTCGAAAGGAGCTTTTTCCATGAGCCGAGCGGGCCGGAGCTCCGGCGCTGATCCCTCCGCCGGGCCGGTGGGGTCCTCGGATCCGACTCACGCCACGGGCGGTACGGGGTCGGACGTGATTGCCGCGGCGCGGGCCGCCGGTTTGGTCAAGATTTATGGATCCGGACAGACCGCGGTGACCGCACTGCGCGATATCGACGTTTCCTTCCCCCGCGGGCGGTTTACCGCGATCATGGGGCCGTCCGGGTCGGGCAAGTCGACGTTGATGCATTGCCTGGCCGGTCTTGACACCGTGACCCGGGGCCAGGTCTTCATCGGCGCCGTGGACCTGTCGCGGTTGTCGGACAAGGCGCTCACCCAGCTTCGCCGTGACCGCATCGGCTTCGTGTTCCAGCAGTTCAACCTGTTGCCGACGCTGACCGCAGCCGAGAACATCACGCTTCCCCTCGACATCGCCGGCCGCAAGCCCGACCGCGAGTGGATGGCGCAGGTGGTCGACGCCGTCGGGCTCGCACCGCGCCTGAGCCACCGCCCGTCGGAGCTGTCCGGCGGTCAGCAGCAGCGGGTCGCGTGTGCCCGCGCATTGGTGACCCGGCCGGATATCGTCTTCGCCGATGAACCCACCGGCAACCTGGACTCCAGGTCCGGAGCCGAGGTGCTGTCGTTTCTCCAACGCTCCGTGCGCGAGCTCGGTCAGACCGTCGTGATGGTCACCCACGATCCCACCGCGGCTTCGTTCTCCGATGAGGTCGTCTTCCTCGTCGACGGAAGGCTTGTCGACTCGATGCCGAACCCGACCGCCGAAAGCGTCCTCGACCGGATGAAGCACCTCGATCAGCTCCAGCAGGAGGCCGACGCCGAGGACGGCGACCGTTCGGACTGGGGTGGCCGGCAACCCTGGCAGGACGAGGGCGTAGGTCTCGACGAAGCCGTCGACGAAGCCCTCGACGAAGCCGCCGGCTACGGATCGTCGGGCAGGGCCTGACCGATGCTGCGCACCACCCTGAAGAGTCTGCTGGCCCGCAAGCTCCGGCTGCTGCTCTCCGCTCTCGCGGTCGTGGCCGGGGTCAGTTTCGTCACCGGCACGCTGGTACTCACCGATACCCTCAACCAGACGTTCGACACGCTGTTCGCCAACGCCACCAGGAATATCAGCGTGTCGGTTCGTGCGATCAACGCGGTGGACGAGAATCCCGCTGGGAACAGCTCCAGCCGGCCTGTTCCCAGCTCCCTGCTGGACGTGGTCAAGGGCGTGCCCGGCGTACGGACGGCCGTCGGCGATGTGAACGGAACGGCCGTTTTCGTCAACCCCCGTACCGGCAAGGTGCTCGACACCGGCGGTGCACCTGGGATCGGCACCAGCTGGAAGGGTGGTACTCCGGTATCCGCGGTCGAGGTCGCCGCGGGTCGGGCGCCACACGGCCAGGAGTTCGTGATCGACAAGAGCAGCGCGGACAAGGCGGGCCTGCAGCTGGGCGATCGGGTGACCGTGTTGACCAAGGGCGCACCGGCTGTTTACACCCTGGTCGGGACATTCCGGCTGGCGGGGCAGGACAGCGTCGGGGGTGCCACGGTGATCGCTTTCGACACCGCTACCGCGCAGCGCGTCCTGCTCGCCCCGGACGAGTTCACCTCGATCAGCATAGCCGCCGTCGACGGCCTGTCCCAGACCGAGCTTCGCGACCGGGTTGCCGGGGTGCTGCCCGCGGGTGTCGAGGCAATCACCGGCAAACAGCTGGCCGACGAGAACGCGAACGCGATCCAGAAGGCCATCGGCGGTTTCTCCACGTTCCTGCTGGTGTTCGCGGGGATCTCGGTCTTCGTGGGTGCCTTCATCATTTTCAACACCTTCACGATGCTGGTGGCCCAGCGGGTCCGGGAGCTTGCGTTGCTGCGGGCGCTGGGCGCCAGCCGGCGCCAGGTCCAGCTCGCGGTCCAGCTTGAGGCGGGCATCGTCGGGTTCGTCGGCGCGACGGTAGGACTGGCGTTCGGCGCGGTTCTGGCCCTTCTGTTGCGAGTCGCGATCGCGGCGATCGGGGTGTCACTACCCGGCGGGGGGTTGGTGTTCCGACCCCGAACGATCATTGTCGCCTACGCTGTCGGCGTTGTCGTCACGGCGGTCGCCGCCTTCATCCCCGCGCGCAAAGCCGCGTCGGTCCCACCGGTGGCGGCGATGCGCGAATCCTTCGTCCTACCCGCGCGTTCCCTGCGCTCCCGTGGTATCGCCGGTGGCGCCCTGGCGGGTATCGGTGCGTTGCTCCTCGTCTATGGGCTGGCCGCCGTCACCGGGAAGTCCGGGGCGGCGGTGGTCGGCATCGGTGCCGGACTGTGCTTCCTCGGCATCGCGACTCTCTCGCCGCTGCTCGCGCGGCCCATCACCAGGTTCATCGGCAGTCCGCTGCCGGTTCTGTTCGGCGCCACCGGCCGCCTCGGACGCGAGAACGCCATGCGTAATCCACGCCGGAGCGCCTCGACGGCATCCGCGTTGATGATCGGCCTGGCGCTGGTCAGCGCGTTCGCGGTGCTCGGTGCGTCCATCAAGGATTCCGTCAAGGAGACCGTCAGCAACAGTCTGGGTGCGGACTTCTACCTGGCCGGGTCCGGTTTCGGTCAGGGGTTCAGCCCCGACATCGCCCAGTCTCTGCGGGGTAAACCAGGCATCGAGCTCGTCACAGGCCTGCGGTCGGACGTGGCCCAGATCAAGGGGAAGAAGGGGACCATCCTGGCGGGTGACCCGGTTGCCCTGCCGCAGCTGCTCGCGTTGCGACAGGTCAACGGGGATATCGCCAAGCTCGGCAACGGAACAATCATCATGGACAGCGACACGGTGACGGCTGACGGGCTCGTCGTGGGTCAGCAGGTTCCGGTGGTTTTCCCGGATGGCCCGACCACCCTCACCCTCGCCGGGACGTACAAGAAAAGCCAGGTCGCTGGCAAGTACCTCGTCGCCCTGAGTGAGTTCAGCCGGCATTACAACTCCGATCTCGACATCTTCGTCATGGTCAGGATCGCGTCGAACGCGAACATCGCCGACGTTCGGAAGGAGATCGACTCCGTCGCCAAGGCCTACCCGAACGTGGCGGTACGCGACCAGTCCGAGTTCGTCCGGCAGCAGGAGAAGCAGGTCGACCAGTTTCTGGGCCTCGTCTACGTCCTGCTGGCCCTCGCCGTCGTCATCGCGTTGTTCGGGATCGTCAACACGTTGGCCCTCTCCGTGATCGAACGGACCCGGGAGATCGGGCTGTTGCGCGCGGTCGGCATGAGCAGACGTCAGCTGCGCAGGATGGTGCGCCTGGAGGCAGTGGTGATCGCCGTCTTCGGAGCGCTCCTCGGCGTCGTCGTCGGCAGCTTCTTCGGCTGGGCGTTGACCCGCGCCCTCAAGGACCAGGGCATCAACACCTTCGCCTACCCGCTGTGGACGGTCGTCCTCGTCGTGATCATGGGTGGCCTGCTCGGTGTCCTGGCTGCCATCTTCCCGGCCCGTCGGGCCGCGAAGATGGACATCCTGCGGGCGATCTCGACAACCTGATCACGCATCACCCCGGCACGCATCACACCAGGTCGACGCCGTCCGCATCCCGGTACCGCACGCTGCCCGCGGACGGCGAAACCAGCCCGTCGAGTAGCCCCACGGTGACCTCGCGCAGGCTCGCCACAACGGTCGCCCCGGCGATGGCCGCGGACGGCGCGGCCATCGGGAAGGACGGGACGAGAACCGTCGCGCAGCCCGCGTCGAGGCCGGCACGCGCGCCAGCCTCACTGTCCTCGAGGACCACACACCGAGCTGGCACCACGCCCAGGAGGCTCGCCGCCGTCAGGTACGGCTCCGGATGCGGCTTGCGCAGGCTGACCTCGTCGCCGGCGACCGTCACCGCGAACCGGTCGAGGCCGATCGCGGCGAGGACGGGATCCATCAGCACGCGGAACGACGACGACACCAGTGCGGTCGGGATCCCCGCCGCAGCCAGCGCATCCAGCAGCGCGATGGAACCCGGCATCGGGACGATCCGGCCGGGCTCGCCGAACAGCTCGGCGGTCCGCTTGACCAGGAAGCGGGCGGCCGCGTCCGGGTCCGCGTCCGGTACCTCGAGCATCGAGAGCATGAGCGGCACGGCCGTGTCGATCCCGTGCCCGATCATCGCCGTCTTGATCTCCGGGGTGAACCGGCCACCGAGGCTTTCCGCCAGTTCGTGCTCTGCCACCGTCCAGAGTGGTTCGGTGTCAACCAGCAGACCGTCCATGTCGAACAGGACGGCCGCAACACCATCGTCAACGCTCACCCGACCTGCATATCAGGTCGGGTGAGCGTGGCGAACTATCAGGTGGCGAAGTACTTGGCCTCGGGGTGGTGCGCGATGATCGCCGACGTGGACTGTTCCGGCACGAGCTGGAACTCCTCGGACAGCTCGACACCGACCCGTCCCGGATCCAGCAGGTCGAACACCCCGACCTGCTGCTCCAGGTCGGGGCAGGCCGGGTAGCCGAAGGAGTAACGGGACCCACGGTAGTTCTGCCGGAGGACCCCGGCCAGATCGTGGGCATCGGCGGCACCGGCGGGAGTGCCATCGGGCAGCAGCAGTTCGGAGCGGACCCGCTTGTGCCAGTACTCGGTCAGCGCCTCGGTGAGCTGGACCGACAGCCCGTGCAGCTCCAGGTACTCCCGGTAGGAGTCGGCGGCGAAGAGCTCGGCCGTGACCGCGCTGATCCGCCGGCCCATGGTGATGATCATAAAGGGGACGACGTCCACCTCGCCGGCTTCCTCCGACCGGTAGAAGTCGGCCAGACACAGCCGGCGGTCCCGGCGCTGGCGCGGAAAGCTGAAGCGGGCCCGTTCATCACCGTCAGCGGACAGGACGATCAGATCCTCACCCTTGCTGACACACGGGAAGTAGCCGTACACGACGGCGGCTTCCAGCATCTGCTCGGAGACGATGCGGTCGAGCCACATCCGCAGCCGGGGGCGTCCCTGCGTCTCCACCAGCTCCTCGTAGGAGGGGCCCTCGCCACCGCGGGCGCCGCGTAGTCCCCACTGGCCGAGGAATGTCGCCCGCTCGTCGAGGAAGGAGGCGTAGTCGGCCAGTGGGATGCCCTTGACGATCCGGTCCCCCCAGAACGGCGGCACCGGCACGGGGTTGTCGGTCGCCACGTCCGAACGCGGCGGCAGCTCGGCCACGGGCTCCTCAGCCCGGGCCGCTGTCCTGGCAGCCTTGATCCGTTCGGTGCGCTCCCGGCGGGCCCGGCGTTCGGCCATGCGCGGGTCATCGGCGAGCGGCGGTGCCTGGCCTCGCTTGGCCGCCATGACCGCGTCCATGAGGGACAGGCCCTCGAAGGCGTCCCGCGCGTAGCGGACCTCGCCCTCGTAGAGCTGCGCCAGGTCTCCTTCGACGTAGGCTCGGGTAAGCGCGGCGCCGCCGAGCAGCACCGGCCAGGTGGCCGCCACCCCGCGGGTGTTCATCTCCGCGAGGTTCTCCTTCATGACCACGGTGGATTTCACCAGCAGCCCGGACATGCCGATCGCGTCGGCGTGCTGCTCGGCCGCCGCGTCCAGGATTGCCGCGATCGGCTGCTTGATCCCGAGGTTGACAACCGTGTAGCCGTTGTTGGACAGGATGATGTCGACGAGGTTCTTGCCGATGTCGTGGACGTCGCCCTTGACCGTGGCGAGTACCAGGGTGCCCTTGCCCCGGCTGTCGGACTTCTCCATGTGCGGCTCGAGATAGGCGACCGCGGCCTTCATGACCTCGGCCGACGCCAGGACGAACGGCAGCTGCATCTGCCCGGAGCCGAACAGGTCACCGACGACTTTCATGCCGCCCAGCAGGGTCTCGTTGATGATCGCCAGCGGATCCCGGGAGCGCATCGCCTCGTCGAGGTCGGCCTCCAGCCCGGTCCGTTCACCGTCGATGATCCGCCGCTGGAGTCGTTCGTCGAGCGGCAGCGCGGCCAGTTCCTCGGCCCGGGTCGGCCCGCCGACATGGCCCTCGACACCCTCGAACAGGTCCAGGAACCGGGTCAGCGGATCGTAGCCGTCCCGGCGCCGGTCGTAGACCAGGTCGAGGGCGACCTCACGCTGGGTATCCGGGATGCGCGCCATCGGAAGGATCTTGGAGGCGTGCACGATCGCCGCGTCCAGGCCGGCTTCGACGCACTCGGTCAGGAACACCGAGTTGAGCACCACCCGGGCGGCCGGCTTCAGACCGAAGGAGATGTTGGACAGCCCGAGGATGGTCTGCACGTCGGGATGGCGCCGTTTGATCTCGCGGATCGCCTCGATGGTGGCAATCCCGTCGCCGCGCGACTCCTCCTGCCCGGTACCGAGGGTGAAGGTCAGGGCGTCGATGAGGATGTCGGACTCGTGCATCCCCCACTGCCCGGTCAGCTGGGCGATCAGCCGTTGCGCGACCTGCACCTTCCACTCGACGGTCCGGGCCTGGCCTTCTTCGTCGATGCAGAGTGCGACGACGGCCGCGCCGTGTTCGCGGATGATCGGCATCACGGTGGCGAACCGGGAGCCGGGGCCGTCGCCGTCCTCGAAGTTGACCGAGTTCACCACGCAGCGTCCGCCGAGGCATTCCAGCCCCGCCTCGATGACCGGGGGTTCGGTGGAGTCGAGCATCACCGGCAACGTGGACGCGGTGGCATAGCGGCTGGCAACCTCCCGCATGTCGACCGTGCCGTCCCGGCCGACGTAGTCCACACAGACGTCGATCATGTGCGCGCCCTCACGGGTGGCGGCGCGGGCGATCTCCACGACGTCATCCCAGCGGCTGTCGATCAGCGCGTCGCGGAAAGCCCTGGAACCGTTGGTGTTGGTGCGCTCACCCACCATCAGCACCGAATTGTCCTGCCGGAACGGCACGGCCTGGTAGAGCGAGGCCGCGGCGGCGTCAACGGCCGGCCGCCGTGGCGTGACGGCTCGTCCGGCGACGCGCTCGACAACCTGACGCAGATGCTCGGGGGTGGTTCCGCAGCAACCGCCGACCAGTACGGCGCCGTAGTCACGGGTGAAGGTGTCAAGCGCGTCGGCGAGTTCGGCCGGGGTCAGCGGGTAGGTGGCGCCGTCACGGCCAAGCGTGGGCAGACCGGCGTTCGGCATGACCGAAAGCCCGATTCGGGCGTGCCGGGCCAGGTGACGCAGGTGTTCGCTCATCTCGGTGGGTCCGGTCGCGCAGTTCAGGCCGATCAGGTCGATGCCGAGCGGCTCGAGCGCGGTGAGCGCGGCGGCGATCTCCGAGCCCAGCAGCATCGACCCGGTCAGCTCCACGGTGACCTGCGCGATGACGACAACCCGACGATCAGCGGCGGCCATCGCGCGGCGCGCTCCGATGATCGCGGCTTTGGCCTGCAGAAGGTCCTGCGCGGTCTCCACCAGGACGGCGTCGACGCCCCCCGCGAGCAACCCGGCGACCTGGCGCTGATAGGCGTCCCGCAGCGGTGGGTAGGCGATGTGTCCCAAGGTGGGCAGCTTCGTTCCAGGGCCCACCGAACCGAGGACGAAGCGAGGCCGGTCGGTCGTGCTCCAGAAGTCGGCAGCCTCACGGGCTATCCGGGCACCCGCCTGCGCCAGTTCCCCGATACGGTCAGCGATGCCGTACTCTCCGAGATTGGCGAGGTTAGCTCCGAAGGTGTTCGTCTCGACTGCGTCACACCCGACAGCGAAGTAGGCGTCGTGTACTGCCCGCACCACGTCTGGACGCGTCACGTTCAGAATCTCGTTGCAGCCTTCGTGACCCTGGAAGTCGTCGAGACTCAGATCGGCGGCCTGCAGCATCGTTCCCATGGCACCGTCGGCTACCAGCACGCGTTCGGCCAAGGCGGAAAACAGGTCGGCTCGCACCTGGGAAGCGTACCGGGCGTGCCCGTGCCGATCGTGGTGACGACTCATAGTCGTCATCGGGTTTGCCCGGGTTACCGACCTCCTGGTCGGCGCAGCTGTGGTCTGCTGCCCGCCAGACCAGGTCAGATCGGCCCGCCGACCGGGTACTTCTGGAACAGCGGGTCGCAGGGACCCACCGGCACGCACCAACGTAGGACGTACCGTTGCACTGTCACGGGGGCAGTGGGCCGCCGCGGGGCGGCAGGAGGTGGCAGGTGATCGAGTTCTCCGGCGTCGGTCAGCTACGGTCGCCGATCGTAGTGGCTGCCTTCGAGGGCTGGAACGATGCCGCGGACGCGTCGTCCGCGGCCGTCGAGCATCTGGAGTCGGCGCTCGACGCGAAGGTGATCGGTGCCATCGATCCGGACGACTACTACGATTTCCAGGTCAACCGTCCCACGGTCAGCGGCACCGACGGTGCGTCCCGCAAAATCTCCTGGCCGACGACACGGCTGTCGGTCGCACGCCCCGACCATGGCGACAACGACCTGGTCCTCATCCGTGGTCTTGAGCCGAACATGCGCTGGCGGGGCTTCACCGACGAGCTGATCGAGGCGATTCATGCGCTCGGCAGCGACATGGTCGTCAGCCTCGGCGCGTTGCTCGCGGATTCTCCACATACCCGCCCGGTGCCGATCAGTGGAACCGCCGGGGACCCGGCCACGGCCGCACGCCTGCGGCTGGACCCGTCGAAGTACGAGGGTCCCACCGGCATCGTCGGGGTGTTCGCGGAGGCATGCTCCAAGGCCGGGCTCGCCTCGGTGTCGTTCTGGGCCGCGGTCCCCCACTACGTGGCGAACCCACCGTGCCCGAAGGCGACGCTGGCCCTGCTACGGCGGGTCGAGGACCTGCTGGACATGGAGATCCCCCTGGGTGACCTGGCCGAACGGGCCCGGGCGTGGGAGCGTCAGGTCGATGAGCTCGCCGCGGGCGACAGCGAGGTTGCCGAGTACGTGCGCGCGTTGGAGTCACGCGAACCCGAGACAGAACTACCCGAAGCCAGCGGGGACGCGATCGCCCGTGAGTTCGAACGGTACCTGCGCAGACGGGGTCAGTGACTACTCCTCGACGACCTCGGCGTCGATGATGTCGTCCTCGCTGCCATAGGCTGGCCGAGCGGTATCCGTCGCCGCCGATGCCCGGGCGAAGAACCCAGGGTCGGCTCCGGTCACATCGTGCGCTGCACTCGTCCCGGACTGCTCGGAGGTCTGCGCACGCCCGGTGCCGGTCGTCGTGCCGGTCGTCGTGCCGGCGCGCGCCAGGTCCGTGACCGCACGGTCGATCTCGCTGGAGCTCATCAGGCTGCGGACCCGCAACAGTGCGCCGAGAACCTCGCCCTGCTGGTGGCGTAACCCCTCGAGGATGCCCGCCACCTGCGAGATCTGTGCCTCGATGTCGTCGAAGCGCTGCTGGGCGCGCTGTCGCGACTCCTCGACCGCGTCGAGGAGTAGTTTGTCTGCCTGCTCACGGGCCTTACGCACGATCGGATGGTTGGCGGCGGCGTCCTCGATGGCCTCCTCCAACGCCTGCTCCGCGATGGCGCGGGCACCCGTGACGATCTCATCGGCTTCCTGATGGGCGATGGTCAGCATGAGGCCGATCCGGCCACCTGCCTGCGCGGCGAGCCGATCGGGCAGGGTCGCCTCGCCATCGCGGCGGCGGCGATCGGCGTGCAGGGCCGCCTCGGCCGCGGCCGCCCGCTGCGTCACCTGACTGGCATACCGCCACAGCGTGGCCAGGTATTCCTCAACCTGACGTGGATCATAACCTCGCGCCACCTCATCGAACCTCGGCCGTTCGGCGTCGGTTCCGGTGTCGGTCCGGTGGTAGTCGGCACCCATCAAACTGAACGTCCTCCAGCCACGACCGGCTCAATGTCCACCCCTAGTAGCGAGTCGATGATTGCACGCGCCAAAGCCGGGGCGTCCGGGACATCACCTCCCGCCGCGAGTGCGGCGCTCGCCCAGCGGTCGACAGCGGCGACGGCACCCGGTGCGTCGAGATCGTCGGCCAGGTGCCGACGCACCTGGTCGAGCAGCGGACGGGCATCGGGTCCGCGCGCGTGGCCGGCCGCCGCCCGCCATCGGGCCAGCCGTTCGCGGGCGACGTCCACGGCCGAGGGAGTCCATTCCCACCCGATCGTGTGATGGTGGTCCAGGAGCGCGATCCGGATCGCCGCCGGTGGTACACCGCGGGCCAGCAGGCGGGAGACGAACTCGAGGTTTCCCCTCGACTTCGACATCTTGTGGCCGTCGAGACCGACCATGGCGGTGTGCACACAGGTACGTGCAAACGGCTGGACACCGGTCGCGACCTCGGCGTGGGCGATGCCGCATTCGTGGTGGGGAAACGTGAGATCCGTACCGCCGCCCTGGACGTCGATGCTCGCACCCAGATAGGTCAGGGCGATGGCGGCACATTCGATGTGCCAGCCCGGTCTACCCGGTCCGAACGGCGACGGCCACGCCGGCTCGCCGGGGCGCTCGGCGCGCCACAACAGGGGGTCGAGCGGGTTTTTCTTGCCGGGACGGTCAGGGTCGCCGCCGTTGCCGGCGGCCCGTTCGACCATCGCGTCGAAACTGAGATGGGAGATCTTGCCGAAACGGGGGGCAGCCTCGATCGGAAAGTAGATGTCACGGTCCACCCGGTAGGTGGCCTCACGGCCGCGCAGTTTCTCGATCAGTTCGATGACCAGCGGAATCGACTCGATCGCCCCCACATATGCGGCCGGCGGCAGGATGCGCAGTGCGGTCATGTCCGCCCGGAACAGGTCGGTCTGACTCCGGGCGATCTCCCGCCAGTCCAGTCCGTCGCGCTTGGCCCGTTCGAACAGTGGATCGTCGACGTCGGTGATGTTCTGGACATAATGGACCTCGTGGCCGGCATCCAGCAGGACCCGCGTGAGTAGATCGTAGGTGAGGTAGGTGAATGCGTGCCCGAGATGCGTGGCATCGTACGGGGTGATCCCACAGACGTACATGCGGACCGTCGGCCCGGCCTCGAGCGGGCGTACCGAGCCGGTCGCCGTGTCGAAAACCCGGAGCGGGAATCCTCGACCGGGAAGCTGCGAGCGTGCGGAGGCCGGCCAGGATCGCATGCGTGTCAGCGTAGCCGGGTCCATGTCAGACAGGCCCAATTGCCGTCAGAGCTACTACCGACGGCCCTAGAACGGCGGCCAGGGAATGGGCGGCCAGTCCCCGGATGGAACCGGAAAACGGCGTTCGGTCAGCAACCTGTTGATCCGGGCGCGCAGGCTCGCGATCTCCGCATCGGTGAGCAGAGCGGCGAGGGCTGCGCCCAGGCTGCCGCCGGCCGCCTCCCGCAGGCAGGCCAGGAGTTCGAGCTCGTCGGCACGCAACCGGTGTCCCCGCCACGTCCACAGCAGCGTGCGCAGCTTGTCCTCGACGTGAAACGTCACGCCGTGGTCAATACCGTAGATCCGCCCGGACGGGCCGGGCAGCAGGTGACTGCCTTTGCGGTCGGCATTGTTGACCACGGCGTCGAACAGCGCGATCGCCCGCAGCTGGGGGTCATCGGACCGGACCAGCGCAACCAGGTCGACGGTCTCGTCGATGTCGATCCAGAGCTGGACCATGCCCGGGCCGAACGGGCCGTCCCGCAGCACCGTGGGCGGCACGATCCCCGCGCCGGTCGCCTCGGAGAGCAGATAGGCCGCACGTTCGCGGCCGGCGAGCGTCCCGTCCGGAAAGTCCCACAACGCGCGTTCGCCACGGACCGGCTTGTAGACGCACCGTCCGGTGTCGCCGTCGCCGTCGCCGTCGCCGTCGCCGTCGCCGACGCCGACGAGACTGATCTCGCAGTACAAGGTTGCATTACTGGCCTCGACCAGCCGTCCCGTGACGGTTATCGTACCGTCACGCAGGAGCCTCAGCGCGCCGGCGGCGTCGAGCCCGCCGGCGTCGAGCGGATCGAGGGGCGGGCGTCCGCCGGGCGCACCGCTGGATACAGACTCGCTCACGTCCTTCAGTCTCGCCGCTCATGTTCACGACTGTCCGGTGGCCCTCCGCCGGGCGCGGGGCTCGTTGCAGCACCGCCCTGCCCGTCACCGCCGCCGACGACGGCGTCACCCTCAGCCGCGTCACCGGGAGTCCGCGGGGCTGGCAGCAGGTCCGCTACCGCACCACCCCGGTCGTTCACTCGGATGACGAACGGGCGATGTTCGGTATAGCGGATGGCCGTCAGTGAACAGGGATCCACTGAGATGCGCTGAAACAGATCCAGGTGCAGGCCCATGGCATCCGCGACGATCGACTTGATGACATCGCCATGGGAGCAGGCGAGCCAGACCGCATCCGGTCCCAGGCGTGCGTTCCAGTCGCGAATCGCCGCGACCGCGCGATGCTGGGTGTCACGCAGAGCCTCCCCCTCGGGCCCGGGGAAAACTACTGCGCTCGGGTGCTCCTGAACGGTCCGCCACAGGGGGTCCTTGGTCAGCGTCGTCAGCTCCTGACCGGTCCAGTCGCCGTAGCGGCACTCCCCCAGACGGTCGTCGATGGTCAGCACGGGACCGTCGTCCCACGGTTCGGGTTTGCCGTGGTGCTCCGCGATCGCGAGGGCTGTTTCCTCGCAGCGTTGCAACGGGCTGGAGACGATCGCGGTCAGCGGTACCGAGGCGAGGCGCTGCGCGAGCGCCGCGGCCTGTGCCTGACCGCGGTCGTCAAGACCGACGCCCGGAGTCCAGCCGAGTAGAACGGTCCCCGTTACAGCGGTGAGACCGTGACGGACGAGCAGGACGGTGGTCACCTGGCATCCACAAGGAACGTATCCTAGCCCGACGCACCACCGGGATCCCTACCCACCGACCGAACGACGACGTTCGACGCACGCCGTAGGCTTCCGCAATGGCAGCCGAGACAAGCCTGACTGACCAGACCCCCGGTGCGCCACCGGGTGAGGTTCCGGCGGTCGATCCGGTGACCGTCTTCGGCGCGTTCTGCGCGGCGGGGCTGTGGCCGGGGCTCGGCCGGACGACCGCCGCCCGGCTACCCGAGGCGGGGATCCGGGGCCCGGCGGACGTCGACGCGACCCGGTTGGCAACGGTCCAGGGCGTCACCCCTGCGCGGGCCCGGCGGTTAGTGGACTCCTTTGCCGCTGCCGGCGGTGCCTATCGCGCGGCCGAGTTGCTCGTCGCGGCCGATCTGCCGGCCCGCCTGGTGCGCAGGCTGGTCGACGAGCTCGGGCCGGGGGTGGCCGACGCGCTGAGCGCGGATCCGTGGGCACTGCTCGCCGGCGGCGAGGCCGAACTCGCCCAGGCCGACCGGTTTGCCCGCGCGACGGGCGCCGGGCGTGACGATCCCCGGCGTGGCCCGGCTGTGGTCGCCTACCTGCTCGGTCGGGCCGCCTCCCGCTTCGGTGACACCGCGGCGCCATTGGACATGCTCGTGCGGACGGCGGCCCGCGACGGTGTCGCGGACCCGGGCGCGGCGCTGCGTATCGCGATCGAAGATGGCCGTGTGATCATAAACGGTGAGCTGGCCGCGCTCGACCGGTACGCCGGGGCCGAGCGGACGGTGGCCGAGGGTGTCGCCCGGCTGCTGGCCATCGCCGAGCCGCTGAGCCCCGGGAGCACGCGGTCAGCGCCGGCGGCCATCCCGGTACCGGTGCCCGCCGCGGCGCCGGTTGACCATCCGGGGATGTTCGACGACCTCGCGGAGGAAGGCGTCGACCCCGACCCCGAAGATGAAGATGAGGATGAGGGCGGGGATCCGGACAACGACGGCGCCAGCGATGGTGGCGGCGCCGACGATCTTGCCACCGTCCTGGCCGGCCTTGATCAGACCCAGCTGCACGCGGCCCGGACCGCGCTCGAAGTCGGGGTGAGCATGCTCACCGGCGGACCGGGGACCGGCAAGAGCCGGACGGTAGCCGCGGTCGTGCGCCTCGCCCACGCGGCCGGCGCGCGGATCGCCCTGGCGGCTCCGACCGGGCGGGCCGCCAAACGCCTGGAGGAGCTGTGTGAGTGGCCGGCGAGCACCTTGCACCGGCTGTTGGCGGCGCAGGGAACGTCGGGAGCCTTCGCCCGCGACGCGGAGAATCCCATCGAGGCCGACCTCGTCGTCGTCGACGAGGCGTCCATGCTCGACGCTGAGCTCGCCGCCGCACTGTTCGACGCGTGCGCCGACGGTACCCATCTGCTGCTCGTCGGAGACCCCGCCCAGCTACCCAGCATCGGTCCGGGCCGGGTGCTCGCAGACCTGCTCGCGGCGCAGGTGGCGCCCGTCACCGAACTGCAGCGGCTCTACCGGCAGTCCGAAGGCGGTGGGATCGCGACGCTCGCCATGGCGGTCCGCGCGGGTGAGCTCCCGCCTCCCCCGTCCGGGCCGGACCGCGAGGTGGTGGCGGTTCCCGCCCGCAGTGCCGGGGAGGCGGCCCACCGGGTTGTCCAGCTTGTCACCGACTCCATCCCGCGGGCACTGGGAATATCCGTCGCGGACGTTCAGGTCGTGACTCCCGTCCACGGTGGACCCGCCGGGACGGCCGCGCTGAACAAGGCACTCAAGCAGGTACTCAACCCCGGTGCCGGGGCACCGGCTGGGGGGGCATCGGGCGGGTTCGACGTCGGCGACCGGGTGGTTGCCACCGCGAACCATCTTGACGACGGGTTCGCCAACGGGGAGATCGGGGTGGTACGCGGCGTCGGTGATCGAGGCGCGCTCACGGTGGCCTTTCCCGGCGGGGATGTCGAGGTCCCGGGCGGAGCGGTCGGAGATCTGCGGCACGGTTGGGCGGTCACGGTCCATCGCGCTCAGGGCAGTGAGTGGCCGGCCGTGGTGGCGGTGTTCCCGCCGGAGGCGGGCCGGATGCTGACCCGCCCGCTGATCTACACCGCGCTGACCCGGGCCCAGCGGCATCTGTCGGTGGTGTCGGTGGGTGGCCCGGCGTTGCGCAGCGCGGTGCGCCAGGCCGACGGTCGCCAGCGTTGCACGCTTCTGCCCGTCATGCTCGCGCAGGAGATCCCGGTTGACCCGGACGACCTCGCCGACCGGCACTGAGCCGACCGCTACCCCGCCGACCATGCCGACCATGCCGACCATGCGGTGCGTCGAGCGGCTGACATGGCCGATCGGCCTGGTGACACTGTGGGTACCGTCTCGGTGGTGAGCACCGACCTTTCTGGGAGTCCGGTGGCGGACGTGCCCGCATCGACATCCGTGTCCGTCGTACCGGTCGCGATGGCACCGGTGCCATCGGCCGTGGCGACGGCGCCGACCACTAGGCCCCGGGCGGAGGTTGCGGTTCGGCGCGATCTCGAGCGGCCCGACCGCCGGCCGGTGTTCGACCCCGGAGGTGCCGGCGGCTGGTCAGTGCCGCCCAGATGGACGCCGATGCGGGACCGGTGGATCCGCCAGCTGCTGATAGCCGCGGTGCTGGGTGCGATCGGGGTCGGCGCGTCCTTGCGGTTTGTCACGCCGAGCCACCTGTGGCTGGACGAATCGCTCACGGTGGAGATCTCTCGCAGACCGGTCGGTCAGCTGCTCGACGCGCTGCGCCACGACGGTTCGCCGCCCCTGTACTACCTGCTCCTGCACATGTGGATCAGGTTGTTCGGGACCGGGGACGTCGCGGTCCGGGCGCTGTCGGGCATCCTGTCGCTGATCACCCTGCCGGTCGCCTGGATCGCCGGGCGGCGGGTCGGGCGGGTGGCGGCGATGTTCGGCAGCGGTGACGGCGCCACGCCCGGGCGGGTGGGGACGGCGGCCCTGTTGCTGTTCGCGTGCTCGCCATACGCGATCCGGTACGGCAGCGAGACCCGGATGTACTCGCTGGTGGTGCTGCTGGTGCTGCTGTTCGGGCTCGCGTTGGTGCGGGCGTTGGAACGCCCGACACGGCGCCGACTGGCGGTGCTGACCGTGTCCACCGCGGCGCTGGTCTACACGCACTACTGGACGTTTCTGCTGGTCACCACCGTTGCGGTGTTCCTCGCGGTCCGATCGCGCGGACGGGCGCCCGTCCGTCGCCCGACGCTGTCCGCGCTGCTGGCGATGCTTGCGTCGGCCGTGGTGTTCGCACCGTGGATGCCGTCCTTCCTGTTTCAGATGCTGCACACGGGCACGCCGTGGGCGGCGCGGGTACAGGCGCAGGTCCTGCTGGACACGGTGTTCGACTGGGCCGGACCGACGTCCACGGGCGCGCTGCTCGGGGTCGTTCTGCTCGGAGCGGCGCTGCTTGGCCTGACGGGCCGGCCGCAGGATGACGGGCTGCACATCGTCCCGACCGGACGGGTGCCCGGACGTTACCTGGTCGCGTTGTGGCTCGTCCCGCTCGCCCTCGCCTACCTGGTCAACACCACCGGTGGTAGTGCTTATACGGAACGCTATACCGGGATATCGCTGCCGGCCTTCCTGCTCCTAGCCGCACTCGGTATCGGCCAGTTGCCCAGGCGGGTACGCACGGCCATCCTGACGATTGTCTGTGTGACGGGGCTGTCCGGCGGCTGGAACATGGCGCGGCAGGAACGTACCCAGGCCGGGGAGATCGCGAACCGGATCGTGGCGCTGGCCCGACCCGGCGACGTGGTCGCCTTCTGCCCTGACCAGCTGGGTCCGGCGGTGTTCCGGGCCATCGAACGCCACGGCGATCCTGATCTCAAGCAGATCGTCTATGCCGACGCGAGCGGGCCGGCACTGGTCGACTGGGTCGACTACGCCGCTCGGATGCGACGGGCCAGCGGCGCGGACTTCGCCGCCCGGGTCAACACCATGGCCGGACCTGGCCACGCGGTGTTCCTCGTGCGCGCGGACGGCTACAAGACCCTGGAGGGGGCCTGCGCGGTCGTGTCCGACCAGCTTGCCGCCCTGCGTGACCGCACCCTGCAGGTCGATCGCCGCATGGTCTACGAAGGTGCGGCGCTGGAGCGCTTCTCCACCCTGCGTTAAGCGGGCACGGCCGACGGTCCGGGCCGGCGCTCGCCCGCCGCGGCGAGCGCGGTCACCAGCAGGGCCATCGGCAGCGTGTAGTGGTTGAAGTACGACTGTTTGTTCATGACATCCAGGGTGAGGAGCACGACGCCCGCACCGGCGCAGAACTCCGCGGCGCCGGCCCGCATCCGCCAGGCGAGCCAGTAGGCGACCGTCAGCGCGACCGCCATCGGGCCGAAACCGGTGGTGATCCCCGTGTGCGCGAGCACACCGGGCACGGACAGCGAATCCCCGTGGACGGGATAGCGGAGGTTGGTCAGCACCGCGTCTCCCCAGAAGTCCGACGGGCCGACGACCACCCAGGGCGCGACGGCGGCGGCCGCCAGCGCGACCGATGCCAGCGCGCGCCTGGGCCCGAACGCCGGCCAGGCCGCGGCGACCGGGACCAGCAGTGCCATGTGCTGCTTGCTGGCGAGGGCGACGGCGAACGCGACGACCGCCCAGCGGCCCCGGCCCGATGTCACCGCCCACACCAGCAGGCTGATGCACGCGGTGAGCAGCGGCTCAGTCCAGGACTGCTGGAGGGCGTACATGGAGCCGGGGAAGGCCAGTACGAGCAGTGGTAGCGCCGGCGGGAGCCTCGTCCCTGCCTGCGCGTCGTCCCGAGACATGATCGCGCGGATGGCGACGGCCGTGACCACCGAGGCGAGCAGCAGGCCGTAGCGGACGTCGGCGAGTAGCAGGCGGAAGGGCGCGAGGAGGAGCGTGGTGCCCGGCAGGTACGGGTAGACGTCGAACAACTGGTGCGCCGGATACCCGGCGCGGCTGGGCGCCCACTGCTGGCGGTACATGTCCGAGCCGTCGACCAGGCCGCGGGCGGAGACCTGCAGGAGATGGAAGACGTCGATGCGCGGCTGCGGCGCTGCGATGATCATAGTGACGCCGGCGGCCGTCATGAGGCCGACAACCGGCCAGAAGCACGCCGGTGATGCCAGCCACCGCGCCGTGGCGCGGTCGCCCGGCGCCCGGCGCAGCCACCCCAGGATCGACCCGGCGGTGAGCAGACCGCCGGCCACGCCGAGCGCATCGGAGACGGACGCCCATCCGCCGCCGGCGTAGTACCGGGGACGCATCGCCACCCCCACCGCGAGGACCACGGCCAGCATCACCCACGGCGTCCCGCGGCCAGGGCGCGCGTCCGTGTCGGGGTCCGGGCCAGGGTTCAGGCCAGGGTCCGGGACGCCCGCGTTGGCGACACCGACGAGCACCGCACCCCAGCCAACCAGCACCAACGGCAGCGGCCATGGGCCGCGCCCGTCGCCCGCGGCGATGCCCGCCGCGACGGCACACCAGCCGAGCAGCAGCGGGCCTGGCGTCCCCCCGGCCGGGCGGTCCCGGCGTAACCACCCGCAGGTCGTGGTCGGATTGTTCGCCCGGCCGGGTAGGAACGCCGCCATGACGTGCACCATGCCAGAGTCGTTACCGGGTCGCCGCGTCGACTCCGAGCCGGTTGGCCGAGATCGCGCGGTGGCAATCGTGAGGGGGTGCGGGCAGGTGCCCGGGCGGCTCATGCCAGACTGAGAAGCCGAGCCGGACTATTGTCCAGCGGTGTTCTAAGTGTGTCGCGCGGATGACCATCGCGTGCGGAGTTGAGGAGAGGTCAGGCACAGTGGCCGAAAAGCCCGAGGTCGTCGTTATCGGAGCCGGACCGGCAGGTCTGACAGCCGGCTGGGAGCTGGTGAAGCGGGACGTACCCGTGACGGTTCTCGAAGGTGACTCGGTGGTGGGAGGTATCAGCCGCACCGCGGAGCGTGAAGGCTGGCGCTTCGACATCGGCGGGCACCGGTTCTTCACCAAGGTGCCCGAGGTCGAGACTCTTTGGCACGAGATTCTGCCTGATGAGGATTTTCTGATGCGCCCGCGGTCGAGCCGCATCATGTACAACGGGAAACTGTTCGACTACCCGCTGCGCGCCGGCAATGCTCTGCGCGGCCTCGGCGTGCTTGAGGCGGCGCGATGCATCTTCTCCTACTTCTGGGCGAGGGTCCGGCCGCCGAAGGACCAGACCAAATTCGAGGGCTGGGTCGCGTCCCGTTTCGGCTGGCGCCTCTATGGGATCTTCTTCAAGACCTACACCGAGAAGGTGTGGGGGGTGCCGGCCAACACGATCGAGGCTGACTGGGCGGCGCAGCGTATCAAGAACCTCTCGCTGTCCAATGCCATCGTGAACGCGGTCATGCCGAAGCGGAACCAGAAGGACATCGCCTCTCTCATCGAGGAATTCCAGTACCCGAAGCACGGGCCCGGAATGATGTGGGAGACCGCGGCGGACAAGATCACCGAGCGCGGCGGTACGATCATACTTGAGGAGAAGGTCCGCAAGATCCACCATGCGGACGGGCGGGCCAGCGGCGTGACCACCGTGGTCACCGGCGGATACGGCCCCGGAGCGGGCGCGCCCGAGGCGTCCCGGACCGACATCGGGTCCGAGCACCGCTACAGTGCGGACGAGATCGTGTCGTCGATGTCGTTCTCCTCGCTGATCCGGGTAATGGATCCGCCCGCCCCCGACCACGTGCTGGCGGCGGCAAACGCGCTACGCTACCGCGACTTCCTCACCGTCGCGCTGGTGGTGCCCGAGTCCGCTGGTTTTCCGGACAACTGGATATACGTGCACTCGCCCGAGCTGTTGGTCGGGCGCATCCAGAACTTCGCGTCGTGGTCGCCGTTCCTGGTAAAGGAGGGACGCACCTGCCTCGGCATGGAGTATTTCGTCTTCGAGGGCGACGAGACGTGGTCGATGCCCGATGAAGACCTGATCGCGTTGGCCACCAAGGAACTCGCCCAGTTGGGTCTGGTTCCGGCCGATCAGGTGGAACGCGGTTTCGTGGTCCGCATGCCGAAGGCATACCCGTTCTACGACGCGGACTACAAGAAGAACGTGGAAATCATGCGTGGATGGCTGGCCGAGGCCACACCGAATGTTCACCCGGTGGGCCGCAACGGTATGCATCGGTACAACAATCAGGACCACTCCATGTACACTGCGCTGCTTACCGTCCAGAACCTCGCTGACGGGGCCGAGCACGACGTGTGGAGCGTCAACGTGGAAGAGGACTATCACGAAGAGGTCTCTCCCGGTTACGCGAAGGAACCGCGTTAGTCGGCGTCGCGGGAACCAGAGGGGGAACTGACCGTGACCGACGTCGCGGTACGGCCGTTGGAGAACATCCCGGGGCCGGCCGAGGGGAGCCGGCCTCGCGTACAACGGGACGGCGTTGTCTTCAAGACAATAATTTTCGCTCTCGTTGTCACAGCTGTGGCGGTACGTTTTTCCGCCCGCCAGGCGTTGTGGTTGGACGAGGCGCAGAGTGTCGCCATTGCGCGGCTTCCGCTGACCGGGCCCGGCACAACGCTGTTTGACGGGCTTCGCCAGGATGGTTCGCCGCCGCTGTACTACCTGCTGTTGCACGGCTGGATCGAGCTGTTCGGAGTCGGCACGTTCGCGGTGCGGACACTGTCGGCTCTGACGAACCTGGCCGCAGCCGGGCCGCTGTACCTGCTGGCTCGCCGTGTCGTCGGCGAGCGCGCCGCGCGGGTGGCGGTGGTGCTCTACCTCACCTCACCGTTCGCGCTGTACTTCGCCACCGAGACCCGGATGTACAGCCTGGTGGTGCTGCTGACCGCAGCTGGCGGGCTGGCACTGGAAGCCACGCTCAAGCGGCGCTCGGCGGGTTCGGTCGCCGCGTTGGCGCTGTGCTCCGGCATGCTGGCGCTCACCCACTACTGGTGCTTCTACCTGCTGTTCACGGTGGCCGGCTGGCTTGCGCTGATTGTGGTGAGGCCGCGGGCGGCGTGGGGTGTCCGGCCACCGCTGGCAGCACTGGCCGGCATCGCCGGTGGGGCCCTGGTGTTCGCTCCCTGGTTGGGTGGGTTCTTCTACCAGATGGCGCACACCGGGACGCCATGGGGAGAACCGGCGACCTTCGCGGCGATCTCACATGCCTACGGGCAGTGGGCGGGCGGTCCCACCACCCAGGGGCGGACGCTGCTGTTCCTCATCACCGGGCTCGCCGCCGCGGGGATCGCCGGCCGGGCGGTCGACGGCCGCTACGTCCTGGTCGACCTGAAGGGTATGGAACCGGGTCGCACGCTGTTCTTCCTGGCCACGGTGACGCTCTTCGTCGCGGTGGCCGCGGGAAAGGTGGTGGGCAACGCCTGGGCGGATCGGTACACCGCCACCGCGTTCGTGCCGTTCCTGTTGGTCATCGGCCTCGGTGCGACCGTTGTCGTGGACAGTCGACTGTTCCGCGGGATCATCGTCGTGTGTGCGTTGCTCGGGCTTGTCGGTGGCTATGGCGACCTGTCCCGCACCCGCACTCAGGCGATGCAGGCCGCGGGCGTGCTCGAACGCATCGGGCGGCCCGGCGACGTGTTGCTGGTCTGCCCGGACCAGCTCGGTCCGGGCCTGTCCCGCACCGTTCCGTCCTGGATGCACGTGTATGTCGTCCCGACCTACCTACCGCCGGACCGCGTTGACTGGACGGACTACGAGACGCGTAACTCGAAGGCGAACGGCGTTGTCCTCGCCGACAGGGCACTCGCGCAGGCCGGCCCCGCCCACACGGTGTTCTTCGCCGGGTCGGGTGCCTACCGGACGTACGAGACCCTGTGTACCCAGGTCCGTGGCCGTCTGCAGGACAGGCGTCCACTGGCCGACGAGGTGATGCGCCAGGGCGAGTCGGCCAGGGTGTGGGAGAACTTCACCCTCCTACGCTTCCAGCCCTGACCTTCATTGGGTTCATTGGGTTCATTGGGATCGATGGCTGGATCGCCGTCGGCGGTGCGATCGTGGTTCTTCGCGCCGTCGGCGGCGGACGTGCGTCCCGCGCAGCCCCCGCGGGGCGGACCAGACCCGCGGGGATGGCGGACGCCGCCGCTACGGACGCTGCCGCTACGCGACATCACCCTCGCCTGGTGTGCCACCCGCATCGTGACCGGTGCCGCGTACGCCCTGGCCCGCTACATCAGCGGCCAGCTCGCCGCGGGACATGACGCGCTGCATCCAACGGTTGCCACGCCGTTCCGGCTGACCGGCCTGCTCGGCTGGGATGCCGGCTGGTACGCAGGTATCGCCGAGCACGGATACGCCGGGGTCGGCGGGCAGGGGCTGCGTTTCTTCCCCCTGCTGCCGCTGCTGGTCCGGGCGGTCGCCGTGGTTCCCGGCCTGGGCGGCCATACCGGCGGCATATTGCTCGTCCTGGTCAACATGATCGCTTTTGTCTTTGTGGCGGCGCTCGCCTGGCTGGCCCGCTCCGAGGGTCTCGACCCGGCGGCAACCTCGCGGGTGGTGTGGCTCGCCTCGTTGGCACCGCCCGCGTTCGTGCTGGTCATGGGCTATACCGAGGCATTGTGGGGGCTGCTGGCCGTTGGTGTGTTCGCGGGCCTGCGGACCCGGCGGTGGGAACTCGCCGCGGTCTGTGGGCTGCTTGCGGGGCTGTGCCGACCGGTCGGCATCCTCCTGGTGGCACCGGCGGCACTCGAGGCCCTTCGCGGGTTGGGGGCAGTCGCGCGCACGGACCGGCTGCGCCGGGCAGCGGCCGTGCTCGCACCCGCAGCCGGCTTCGCGCTCTTTGGGTTGTGGGCGCAGATTGCATATGGTGATGCTCTGCTGCCACTGCGGCTACAACGACAGGAGTCGCTGCACGGCAGCTCGTCGAATCCCGCCGCTGTGCTCTGGGCGGCGGTCCGGGGCATCATCCACGGCCAGGTGGGTACGGGCCTGCACGTGCCATGGTTGGCGCTGTCCGTGGTCCTGCTCGTCGTGATGGCGCGGACGCTGCCGGCGTCCTACACGCTGTGGGCCGCGTTGACGACGGCCGCGGTACTCACTGGCAGTAACCTTGATTCAAGTGAACGGTACGTATATGGAACCTTTCCATACCTTTTTGTCGTGGCCGGGCTCACCCGACGCGACGACGTCCTGCGCATCGTCCTTGCGGTCTGCGCCGCGATGCTGGTGGTGTACGCGTCGCTGGCGTTTCTCGGTCTTTACGTACCATGACGGGTCGTGTCGCTCGGGGTAGACAGGCGGCGTGAACCATCGGGTTCATCACTCTCGTTGTCCACCCTGTCGTTACGGTGGCGTCATGGACGTGGAGTACCAGCGTTTGTATCTGCCGCCTGGCACCGACCGACGCCAGGCGCTGGCGGTGCTCACCCTGCACGCCGAGTTCGGTGACTGGGAACTGGAGCGGCTCCGCCTGCTGCCGGATGGTTCCCGGCGGGTCGTCCTGCGTCGTGCCCGGCGTAAAGGTGGACTTCCCGGATATCTACCGACCTGACCGTCCCGCGAGGTTACCTGGCCACCGCGAGGTTACCTGGCCACGGAGCGCGGATCAGCACCCGGTGTCAAGCACCCGGTGCCAGGTGACCGGGGCCGGTAGGCGGGGCTGTCGGCTGGTCCGAGGGCTGCTCCGGGGGTTGATCTGCGGGTTTGCCGGCAGTCGCCGGCCCGCCGAGGCTGTCGCGCACGGCGGCCAGCTCGGCCCGCACCGCGCGTAGCTCCGTTGCAAGATCATCAGCTTGACGTTCCGCGCGTTCGGCGCGGGCACGGGCATCCGCTCTGCCTTCGACGAGCACCCCCTGGCGTTCGTCCGCCACCCGGTTGGCGTGGTCGAGCCGCCGGTCGGCGTCGGCCTGGATGCGGGCGATTGCGGTGTCGGTGCTCTCCTGTTGGCGAACCAGGTCCAGGCGCAGCCGGTCAGCCTCGGCTCGCGCCTCGGCTGTGGTCCGTTCACCCGCGTCCGCCCGGGCCAGGGCTGCGTCTCTGGCCGCGGTGGCGCCAGCCACGGCCTGGACGGCTTCCTCCCGGGTGTGCGCGAGTGCGGCCGCGGCTTCGCTGCGCGCCGTTGCGACGGCTGCGTCCGCCACCTGACGGGCCTGGCTGATTTCCGCGTTCGCCTGCTGTCGGACCTGCGCGACCCGGGTGTCGGCGTCGCGCCGCACCGCACCGAGGGCCGCTGCGGCTTCGGTCTGGACGGCGTCAAGGGCTGCTCGCGCCTGGTCACGGGCCGCGGCATGCACGTCGCGTTCGGCCTCCAGACCGATCCGTTGCTCGTCGAGTTGGTCCACGGCTGCTACCGCCTCGGCGGCGACCGCTTCGGCCTCGATCCGGGTTGCCTGCGCACCGCGGGCGGCCTGCTCGGCCCGGACCGCCCGGGCGACGGCTTCGGCGACCCGCTCGGCGGCTTCCGCCTCCACCGTCTCGACACGGGCTTCCGTAGCCGCAATATCGCCAAGAGTCGCCATTTCGCGGACGAAACCGTCCAGCGCGCGGGTGAGCCCGGTGGCCAACGCCGTGATCTGTCCCGCCAGCGCGTCGGCTCGTGGACGTGCGCCGCCGGTGAGCCCGGCGGAGGCCGCTGTCGGACTCACCGTCGCGGTGGCGGTGGGTATACCGGCAATGTCCCGCCGCCGACGGTAGGCGGAGAGTCGGTTGTGTGCGGAGTCATCGCAGTACGCGGGCGGCCGTCCAGGCCCGACCGGAGCACTCGGTGGCTGGGCGCACCCCGGGTATGCGCATGTGGCCGGATCGGTCTCGTTGACCACCACACCCTCGGTCATGATAGTGCTCACCGTCCGTTCCAGATTCCGTGAGCGGCCGTCGACCGGGACACGGTCGGCCAGGACACGGTCGACCAGGACAAGGATGCACGAGTGAGCGAACCGTCCGAAGCAGCGGTTACCGGGGTCGCATTGTTCGATCTTGACGGCGTCCTGGTCCGCGGTGACACGTTCACCCGACTGTTGCGTCGCCACCTGTCGCAGTCCCCGTGGCGCACGGCTCTGGTCGTGCCGGTGACGCCCCTGCTGGCGGTGCGCCCGCTCCGCCCGGCCGCGGCACGGATGATCATGAGGCTTGCGCTGCTGGGCTTCGACGCCCCGCGGTTCCGGGCGCGGGCACAGGCGTTCGGCCGGGATCTCGCGGTCGACGGCGGCGTGGCGATACCCGAGGCCGTGGCCACCCTGCGCCGCCATGCCGGCGCGGGTGATCGGGTCGTGGTCGTCACGGCATGTGAACACGATCTCGCCCGTGCGGTTCTCGACGGACTCGGGTTGGGCGAGGTGGAACTGATTTCGTCCCGACTGTCCTGGGGCCGGTTCGGCGTCGGCCGGGGCAGCCTGCACAACTACGGGTCGCGCAAGCCGCGGCAGCTTGCCGCCTACGGGATTGAGCCGCCCTGGGAGCACGCGTACAGCGACTCGCTGGCCGATCTGCCCATGTTGGCGGCTGCCAACCAGGCGATACTGGTCAATCCCGCCGGAAGGGTCGCATGGCGTGCACAGCGGGCGCTCGGCGGGCGGCTGCGGATCGTCCACTGGTGAGGCCCGGTCCGGCGGGAACCCCGGTAGACGGTTGCCAATGGGTAGCAGACCTGCCCTAGCACCTTCTTCTACATGTGTTAACTGGTTCGCGTGGTGCACCCGCCGGATTCGGCTCCCGGCCGCTACTGTCACCCACCGTGACAGCACGATTCCGCGCCGGATGGCGCATGCGTATTGACGGCAGCACCGCAGGCCGGGGGTGGGCGGCGAAAGGTCCACCCGCCTGGCGTCCATCGTCCGGAGCAGGGTTTACCGGCGCCCTTGCACTCGTCATATGCCTGGCCATCTCCGGCCCGGCCACGGCGCTAGCCGCTGTCGGCGGACAGCCGAAAACCACCGATATGGCCGGCATGGCCGGCATGGCGATGCCGAGTCCGGAAGGCACGTCCTACTGGGATGGTGTCGGCGGTGCGGCATTCCATCCGACCGGACAGGTGCGCACCTACTATGTCGGTGCCGATGAGGTCGTCTGGAACTACGCCCCGGACGGGCGCGACGACATCACCGGTCAGGCGTTCGACTCGACAGCGAAGACGTACGTCCAATCCGGACCCGGACGCATCGGAACGAGCTATCTCAAGTGTCTCTACCGCGGCTACACAGACGCGAATTTCACCAGTCTGGCCCCGCGCGCCCCGCAGGATGCGTACCAGGGCTTCCTGGGCCCGGTCATCCGGGCCGAGGTCGGCGACACCATCAAGGTGGTGTTCCGCAACGCCTGCAAGATTTCTGACAGTATGCATCCGCACGGTGTTTTCTACACCAAGGCGAACGAGGGTACGCCCTACGCCGACAACACCTCCGGGGTGGACAAGCTTGACGATGCCGTACCCACCGGAGGCACGCACACCTACACCTGGCTGGTGCCCGACCGGGCGGGCCCGGGCCCACACGACGGTAGTTCGGTCATGTGGATGTACCACTCCCATACCAGCGAGGTCACCGACACCTATGCCGGACTCACCGGCCCGATGGTCATCACAGCCAAGGGGAAGGCGCGGCCGGACGGCAGCCCCGCCGACGTCGACCGTGAGATCTTCACCTTGTTCACAATCACGAACGAGAACTGGAGCCCGTATTTTCAGGAGAACCTCCGCCGTTTTGCCCAGCCGCCGTATCCGTCACAGGACGACAGCAACTTCGTCCGGTCCAACCTGCGGCACGCCATCAACGGCTACGTTTTCGGCAACGAGCCGATGATCACCATCAATAAAGGCGAGCACGTCCGCTGGTACCTGATGAGTATGGGCGGTGAGCAGGACCTGCACACCCCGCACTGGCATGGCAACGACGCGGTCGTGGGCGGAATGCGGATGGATACCGTTCCGCTGCTCCCCGGTACCATGGCAGCGGCCGACATGGTACCCGACAACGTCGGCATCTGGCTTTTTCACTGCCACGTGAACGAGCACATCACCGCCGGCATGCTGACCCGGTACCAGGTCGTGTCCGGCACAGGCACAGGCACAGGCAGCAGTAGCACCGGCGGTACCGGCACCACCGCATCGGCGTCCGGGTCGGGGGCCACAACGATGCCGGTGCCCAAGGGTGCTGTCTCGGCGGGTGAGGGCGGGATAGCCAACCCCCCGTCCGCCGTTCCCGCTGCGTCGGCGGTAGCCGCCATCGTCGTGATGGTCGCCGGCCGCAGGATCGTCCGCCGCCGCCGCAGTCGGACGATGGGCTGACAGCCACACCGTCCACCCCATTGGCATTGGTCATCGCTGGCCAGGCCCGCGCCGTTGCCTCGCAGCGGGCCTGGCCAGCGATATGTCGGGATTCCCCAGTTGTCCGGGCCCGCGTCTCTCGCGGGTCGGGCCTCCTGTGGGCCGTGGCAGCGCTGCGGTCGGACATCCATTGTGCATATTGCCGACACGATACACGGCGCCGTCGACACCGGGTTTTCCGGCGCCGTCGTACAATCACCGCCGGATAGCCACGCAGTCGATCCGCCTGCCCACGTACCGCGTAAGGCGGGGCTTTACCCGACAGGTGGCAGCCCCGTCACAATATCGCCGGCGGGACGAGGCCACAGTAGGGATGAGCGCGAGTACGCGCACGTTACCGGCAGCCGTAGCTGCTATCAACATCGGATACGGACTGTGTGCCTCTTCACGTAACCTTGCATTCTGGGCCGTCGTTGCACGTATGGTCTTCGCCGTGCCTTCGAGAGGAAGGCACGCGTCGGACGGCACGCCGAATCCTGCCCCCGTCCGATGAAAACCAGACCGGTGGCAGGAACGGGGGAACCACTTTCGGACGTCGACGTCAGGCGTCCTCGGGGTGAAGCCGCACATCGCGGCCGGGCACTCCCAGCCCGAATCCGACAGCTCACCTCGCAGGCGTGGGGAAGGACATCTACATGTCCAACGTACGTTCCGGCGACCGTGGAATCAGTCGAATCAAAGCACGGGCCCGGGTATTGATCGCTGTGCCGGCACTTGTTGCCGCCATCGGCGGCGGCAGCGTCGCGCTGTCGCAGCCGGCAAGTGCGGCCCCGTCCGCGGACGGGGCGCTGGCCGCCATTTCGAAGTGCGAATCCGGTGGCAACCCGAGCGTTGTCAACTCGATCGGCGCCGGCGGACTGTTCCAGTTCCTGCCCGGTACCTGGCACGGTGTCGGCGGGTCCGGCCTGCCGCAGAATGCCAGCGCCTCCGAGCAGTGGATGCGTGCGCGGATGCTGTACGCGCAGCAGGGCACCAGCCCCTGGTACGCCTCGAAGCACTGCTGGGCCGGAAAGGCCTAACAGGCTCGACGGCCAAAGGGCGTGCGATCATGTTCTTCTCGCACGCCCGGCGGCCTCAAGCGGTCTCGACGGCGCCCGGGGGGAGATTCTGCCAAATGGGATCTCCCCCCGGCCGGTCGCGTTGCCGGTCAGGAATGTTTTCCAGCCGCCTGGCCGTGCGGCGGTCTGGTCCGCTCAAGCTCCAACGCGATGTCGATGAGATCAACCCGCTCGAGGGTGTCGATCTGATCGACATCGATCCAGGCGGCCTGGTCGGTGGAACCGCCAATCTCATGCCGAAGCACGCCGCCGACCACCCGGGCCGTGTAGATGATCCGCACGGTGTGATGGTCGACTGTGCCGCCGGTGCCGCGCGGAAAACATCTGCGCATCGAGTCCACACCCAGCAGTGATTCGATCACGACGTCGTACCCGGTTTCCTCCTCGACTTCACGTACTGCCGCGGCCAGCGGATCCTCGCCGTGATCGATGCCGCCTCCGGGTAGCGTCCAGAACTTCCCGCCCGTGCCGACGAAACG